>DAOPZW010000096.1:0-11596 GCA_035353595.1 Elusimicrobiales bacterium
CCGCCGAGCCGGGGCCGCGCAAAACCGCTATGCGGTTTATGCGTGGTGCCCCGCCCTAATTTCCCCTGGGCGGGGGGAACCGACGCAAGGGTTCCCTCTGCCGGGTTCGCGGGATGAACCCCCGGCTGCCCCGACTTCACATCTCGCGGTTCTTCTCTTTATTTCCAAATATTCGGGTTTATTTCTCGGGCGCGGCGGAGGTAGTTGTTCGCTGCTTCGTTCTGGTTGTGGCGGGCGGCGTCCAGCGCGAGGTTGTAGTAGACCTCGGCGTAATTCGGGTTTATTTTGAGGGCGGCCTGGTAGTGGAGCAGGGCTTCGGCGCGGCGGCCCTGCTGGTTGAGGGTGATGGCTAAATTGTTGTGGGCCAGGGCCATGGCCGGGTCGGCCTGCACGGCGGCCTGGTAATGTTTAATGGCCGCGTCGGGCTTGTTTTGGGCGGTCAGGATCACGCCGGTATTGTAATGGGCTCTGGCCATGGCCGGGTTCAGTTTTACGGCGGCGGCGTAATTCTCCAGCGCCAGGTCCGGCTTGCCCAGCGCGGCGTATTCGTGGCCCAAATTGTAATAGGCGTCGGCGTAGCCGGGATTGAGGGCCAGCTCGGCTTTGTATTCTCCTATGGCTTGCTCGAGCTGCCCCAGCGAAGCCAGCGCTATGCCCAGGTTATTGTGCAGGCCGGCGGCGTCGGGCTTAAGTTTCAGCGACGCCGCGCAATGCGGTATGGCTTCGGCGGCCCGGCCCAGCAGCGGCAGCACGCCGCACAGGTTTGTGCGGGCTTTATAGCAGCCGGGGTCCAGGCTCACGGCGTCGAGGTAATAGATGGCGGCTTCCGCGTACCGGCCCCGGCCGGCCAGCAGCACGCCGATATTGGTGCGGGCCGTGGCCGAGGCGGGATTCAGACGCAGCGCGGCCTGGTAATGGGCGGCGGCCTCTTCGGCTTTTCCCTGCGCGGCCAGCAGCAGGCCCAGGTTATTGTGCGCGGCCTCTACTTCCGGGTTTATGGCGAGGGTGTGCCGCCACAGGGCTTCGGAACTGCGCCAGATCTTCTGCTGCTCCACGGTCAGCGCTCCCAGGCCGGCCACGACGAGAACGGCGGCCAGGGTGCCGGCCAGTTGAAGCTTTTTATTGTCCGCACTGCGCAGCCGCCACAAGGCGGCCCCGGCCAGCGCGGCGAAACCGAGGCAGGGCAGGTAACTGTAGCGGTCCGCCGCGGCCTGCGCGCCCATTTTTACAAGGCCGGATACGGGGCTGAGCGCCGCCAGGTAGCACAGCCAGGCCGCCAGGGCCGCCGGCCAGCGCCGGCGCAGAATTATTAAAGCCGCCGTTGTTCCCAGCACCGCAATTCCCGCCAGCAGCGTCGGCCAGCCGGTCAGGCCGCCGGGCAATTTAAAGAAGGGCACAAGGTTAAAAGGCAGCAGGGTTTTCCAGGGATAAAAAGCCAGGCTGAAAAAAATATCCGCGGCGCGGGCCGCGAAGCCCTGGCCGGTCCGGATGGTGCCCGTTTCCAGCTGGCCGAAATAACCGACCGCGCCGAAGATCACGGCGAGCGCAAGATAGGGGAGCTTTTCCAGCCAGACCGGGCGCGTTGCGCGCGAGAACCATTGCCCCGGGGCGGCCGGCAGGCGCCGCAGCGGGTAGACGTCCAGGATAATTAAAACCGCCGGCAGGCTGACCGCCATGCCTTTCGAAAGCAGGGCCAGTAAAAAAGCTGTGAGCGGCAGCAGGTGCCGCCGCCAAAAGGACGCGGCGCCCGCCGCCGCGGCGCGCGGCTGTATATAAAACAGAACGGCCAGCAGGTAGAACAAGCCTGAAAGTACGTCGCGGCGCTCGGTTACCCAGGCTACCGATTCCACCCGCAGCGGGTGCAGGGAGAAAAAAAGGGCGGCGAAGCAGGCCGGGAGGTACAGCCCGGTTCTTTCAAGGACGGCGCGGCCCGCCGCCAGCGTGAAAAGTTCAAGGCAAAGAAAACAGAAAACCGCCGCGTTGAGCGCGTGCAGCAGGATATTCGTGAGGTGGTAGCCGAAGGGGTTCATGCCCCAGAGCAGGTAGTCGAAGCCGTAGGTCAGCCAGCTCAGCGGCTGGTAGGGCCCGCCTAAATGCGTGGTGAACATCCAGCGCAGTTGCGCCGGGCCCAGGCCCCGGTACTGCAGGTTTTCCACCAGGATCTCTACGTCGTCCCAGTTCACGAACCCGCTGCCCAGCGAAGGCAGGAAAACCGCGCAGGTGAGCAAGGCGGCGGCCAGCGGCGCCAGCCAGGGCGGCTTGTTTTTTAGGAGTAGGCCGGAAAGCATGCTCAGTCTTCCGGTTTATTCTCTTTGAGGTCGGTGATCAGGTACTGTACCCGGGCTTTAATTTTCGCCACGCTCAGGGAATCGTAATCTTCGAGGATGCCTTCCAGAAATTTTACCGTGAAATGCCTGTTGCCGCCGCCTTTGGAGATGTTCTCCTCGATGGAGCCCAGGCGCGCTTCTATGCCGGCTATGTGCCCGTAGATCCCTTTTACGAATTCTTCCGCTTTGGCGCTATCGTGCGCGGCCGGGAGGGGAGCCGGTTCCGCCCGCCGCGCTGCCGGTTCGGGCTCATGGGCGTAGGATACGGCCGCTTCCTCCGTGGCCTGGGCCACCAATTCTTCAATATTGGGCATCATGACCGTTTTTTCCAGGTCCGGGCTTTCAGCCGGCGCTGGTTCGGGTTGCGCGGCTGGTTCGGGCGCGGCGTCCGGCCCGGGTTCGGCGGTGTTTTCCTGTTCGGCGGAGTCTTCCGGTTCGCCGGTTGCCTGCGGCGTCGTCAACCCGTTTTCCGCGGTTTCCGCCATTTCAGCGGGGTTTTCGGCTTCCGGGAACTCCAGGGGCGGCAGGTCTTCTATGTGCGGCGGCGGCGTTCCGTCCTGCTCCGGGGCGAACAGGCTTTCGGTTCCGGCGGCGTTTTCTTCATAGGGGGAAGCGTTCCTCAGTTCCACCCAGCGCCTGATGGCGTAAACCAGGAAAGCCACCGAGCCGGCGAAAAGCGCGGCGTAAACGTAAAAAAAGGTGTCGCTCCACATATAATACAGCGGGATTTTCATTTTTCCTCCAGGCAGCCCGCCCGGTAAACAGGCCTTAATGTTACTTTATATACAGGCCGTTTTTGAATACTGTTTATATCTAATACTTTTGTATTATAGCTTAGGGACTTAGTTTCGGCAAGGCAATGCCTGGTTGCGGGGAAAAACAGCCTTAAATAATTGCGGGAGGGCACAATGAAAAAGGGTAATAAAACTGTAATGATGTGCGCGGCGCTGCTGGCCGCGGCTGCGTTTTTGCCGGCCGGCGGTTTTTGCGCCGGGAAAATGGCGGCTGTGGCTGTTTTTGTAAGCGGCGACGCGCAGTTAAAGAGCGCCAAAGCCAAGGATTACGTGGAACTGAAGGTGAATGACTCGCTGTCCGCGGGAGATTCTATAAAGACCGGCGCCGGCGCCAGGGTTTCCCTGGTGACAAAAGGGGGGGCCGAGGTGCGTATCAACGAGAATTCCACCTTCGACCTGCCCGCCAAGAGCTCCATCCGCGAAATGTACGACCTGCGCGTAGGCCAGGTCTGGAGCCGCATGCTGACCAAGATGGCGAAACTGAGCGTGCGCACGCCCGCCGCGGTGTGCGCCATACGCGGCACGGAGGCCGACATAGAGCAGAAGGAGATCCTGACCGTAAAAGTTTATGAGGGGCATGTGGACCTGGACAACAAGGCCGGCAAGCAGTCCCTTATGGCCGGGCAGCTCAGCACCGTGGCAGGGGCGGGCGCGCCGGCGGCGCCGCGCAAGATGACCTCCGACGAAATGGGCAAATGGCAGGAAGGCATCCAGGTGAAAGATATGGATAAATACCTGGAAAAGATGGGCCTTACCCCGGGAGACAAAGACCTGGTGCTCAAGGTCGGCGAAGGCGGAGCGTCCAAGGATATCAAGATAAAATTAAAGAAGAAGTAAGCCCGGCCGGCGCTTTCGGGCGGCAGACGGGAAGACAGGGGCGGCGGCGCCCCCGGTTCGGCAGGTTTTTAAATAATTGCGGGAGGGTAAAATGAAAAAGGGCAATAAAGCTGTAATTATGTGCGCGGCGCTGCTGGCCGCGGCGGCGTTTTTTCCGGCGGGCGGTTTCTGCGCCGGGAAAATGGCGGCGGTGGCGGTATTCGTAAGCGGCGACGCGCAGGTAAAGCTGGCCGGGGCCGAGGGTTATACCGCGCTGAAAGTTAACGACTCCCTCTCCGCGGGAGATTCGATAAAGACCGGCGCCGGCGCCAAGGTTTCGCTGGTGACCAAGGGCGGGGCCGAAGTGCGCATAAACGAGAATTCCACCTTCGACCTGCCCGCCAAGAGCGCGGTGCGCGAAATGTACGACCTGCGCGTAGGCCAGGTGTGGAGCCGCATGCTGAGCAAGATGGCCAAGCTGAGCGTGCGCACGCCGGCCGCCGTGTGCGCCATACGCGGCACGGAAGCCGACATCGAGCAGAAGGATATCCTGACCGTAAAAGTTTATGAAGGGCATGTCGACCTGAATAACGCGGCCGGCAAGCAGGCCCTCAAGGCCGGGCAGCTCAGCACCGTGACCGGGGCGGGCGCGCCAGCCGCGCCGCGCGAGATGAATTCCGGCGAAATGGGCAAATGGCAGGAAGAGATAGACGTGAAAGATATAGGCGAATACCTTAAGAAACTGGGCATGTCGAAAGACGGCGATAAAAAGCTGAAGCTCAAAGTCGAGAAAGACGGTACGGCCAAGGATGTGGATATAAAGCTTAAGCAGAAGTAAAAAAGGCCGGAGGTATCCGGACATGCGGGAAAAAGCAGTCGGAGTATTCTTCCCGCGCTCTTACGGGCGCGGGGTAGGGGGCTTGTCGCTTCTGTTGGCGGCGGCCTTATTTGCATTGCAGCCGGTTGCGGCCGGCGCGCAGGCGGCCGTGGTGGGCGGCGGCGCGGTTACCGCGGCCGATATAGCGGACTGGCAGGCCGCCCAGGCCTGCTATGGTCCGGAGGCGCTGACTTCCCGTAAAGCCGGTTTCATGCGCATGTTCGAAGCCGCTATCCTGGAAGAAGTGCTGAAAGAGGCCGCTCAGCGGCCCATAACGGAGGCGGATTACGCCCGGGAGACGGCCCGCATAGACGCCGAAACCCGCGCGCCGGACATACTGGCCTGCATTAAAAAGTATTTCGCCGGCGATACGGCGCGCTATGAGCGGGTTTTTGTGCGCCCCATCCTCGCCCAGCGGTTCATCCGGGAGCATGTGAGGACCGATGCCGCCGCCCAGGCCGCGGCCTATGGTTTGCGCGACGGGATCTTAAAGGATATCGCCCAAAAAAAAATTTTTAAGGATATAGGGCTTGCGCGCGGGGTAGCCTATTCCACCGCGGTGTATTCGGTTGCCGCGGACACGGCGGCCCCGGCGGCCGAGCCCGGGAATAGGTGGTCCCCTTTCGAGGCCGCGTTTATAGAGGAGAATCTCAAGGAGCTGAAACCCGGCGGGATCAAGGCGCAGCCGGTAGAGGACGAGCGGAGCGTGAAATTTCTGCGGCTGCTCAGCGCGGAGGGCGGGAAATATTATTTCGAGGCGCTGACCGTGCCCAAACTTTCCACGGAGGATTATCTGAAGAGCGTTAAGGAACTGCCCTGCCGCATAGAGGATAAAGAACTGCGCGACTGGGTGGCCGGCATAAAAGGCAACCCGCTGCTGGCGCCAGCTGACTGCCGGGCGGCGCAGTAGCGTAGCCGTGCGACCATAAATTTAATGGAAAGTCTTAATCGCAACAGCCGGAATAAAGCCCGCCTTTCAAAAGGCAGCAGGAGCCTTTTGTTGAAAAAAGGGGACAGGCACCTTTTTTCTAAAAAGGTGCCTGTCCCCTTTTTGCGGGCGGTTTTATTGGGCGCGGCGCTGTTGGGCTGCTGCGCCACGGCCGCGCGCGCGGTCACTACTTCCACTTACACGGCCAACGGCAGCTGGACGGCGCCGGCGGGCATAACTTCGGTTACGGCGGAGGTGTGGGGCGGCGGCGGCGCGGGAGGCAGCGTGCCGTCGGGTATTGCCTCAGACGGCAGCCCGGGCGGCGGCGGCGGCGCTTATTCCAGGAAAACGGATATACCGGTTACGCCACTGACCGGCTACACAGTTACCGTGGGCGCCGGCGGCGCGTACCAGGCCGGTACGGGCGGCGCGGCCGGCGGCAACAGCTGGTTTATAATGGCCTCTACCGTTCTGGCCAGCGGAGGAGAGGGGGGCGGGGCCGTAATTGACGGCGGCAATGGCGGGGCCGGAGGTGCGGCAGGCAACGGTATAGGGGACGTCAAATATTCCGGCGGCACCGGCGGCATAGGAGGGTCTTCGTACGGAGGCCCGGGCGCTTCGTCGGCTGGCCGGGCGGCGGCAGGCACCAATGAACCTGACCCTTGGACTTCGCCGCTGCCCACGGCGCCGCCTTACGGCGGCGGCATCGGCGGTATCGGCGGGACGGCCTCGAGCAACGGCAGCGCGCCGGCTTCAGGCAGCGGCGGCGGCGGCGGCGGGGCGGGCAGCGTGCCCAGCCTTATGGCGCGCAATGGCGGCGCCGGCGCCGGCGGTAAGGTGCTGCTTACCTACAATTTTGCGCCTTCCATAACATTCAGCGTCGCGCTGCCGGCCTTCAGCAGCGGCATTATTTCCATACCATACAATCTGCTGGACGATAATGACATCGGAAATATCCTGAATACCGCTACCTCCGGCCTGGAGTATTCCCTGGACAACAGCAGCTGGTTCGATTGCACGCTGGCCGAGGACGGGAATGTCGAAGATACCGACCTGGCTTCAAGCCCGGGCGGCACGCCCCATGTGATCCATTGGGATAGCTCCATAGATCTGGCCGGAGTGGAGGACGCTACGGTGCGGGTGCGCATGCGGCCCAATGACGGCTTTATAAGCGCTGAGGTTTGGACGGTCAGTGCGCCTTTCGGCATAGATAATAAAGCGCCTTACCTGGATTTTAATACCGGCTGCGGCTACTGGCTGGACGTGGCGAAAAGCGGCACCAGGGATTTTTCCTCCATTCAGGCGGCGCTGGACTCTTTTAATCCGGACCTGGATTTTACCACCACTACCTGCGTGGTTATCCGGGACACGGCCACTTATTCCGAGCAGGTGACGGTCAGCAATTTAAATAATGCAGGCTACCGGCTGAAGATAATGGCGGACCCGACCTTTATAAGTTCCGCGCCGGCGGTGAACCCGCCGGCCGGCGCAGTGGCCGGTTTCCGGATACTTGCCGACAGCGTTACCGTGCAGGGGATAAACGTCATCTCCACCAATGCGGTGTCCTACGGCATCCATGTGTCCTCGGCCGATATCAATATCTCGAACGTGAATATCATTTCGGGCGGGCGTATCTCAACCGCAGGCCTTGTGCTTACAGACCGGTGTTCGCTGTCTAATTCCTCTATCACTGCGGAGGACGCCCATGGCCTATGGCTGGGGGGCGGGTTCAATACTGTCAGCCAAAGCACCATGACCAGCAGATCTTCGGGCGGGAACTACGCCCTTTATGTTGACGGCGTTTCCTCAAATTCTTTTACGGGCAGCTATATCTCGAATCCGGATGGATACGCCGCGGTGTTCAGCGGGGGCTCTATATTCAACAGCATCAGTCAAAGCACGATAACCAGCAGTTCCGGCGATTCCGCCCTCTACCTTACCGCGGCGTCTTCGAACACTTTCAGCGGGAACTTCATTGCGAACCCGGCCGGCCCCGGCGCGGACTTTACGGCGGCGTCGAACGGCAATAAGATCCTCCAAAGCACCATAACCAGCGGCGGCAACAACGCCTATGGCCTCCGCCTGAATGACGTTTCTTCCAACACCGTCGACGGCAGCTATATTTCCAGCCTGGCCGGCGACGGCGTGTACCTGTCCGGCTCCGCGGACCGCAACACTATTTCCGACTCGACCATGACCAGCGGCGGCGGGGCGTATTACGGCCTTCACCTCTTAAGTGCCAATCTCAACAAGGTAGAACGCTCGAATATTTCCAACTCGGGCGGCAACGGCCTGCTGCTGGGCCTTTCAAATCTAAATACTATCTCGGCATCCACTATTACCAGCAGCGCCGAGGGTTACTCCGCGCTGGTCCTGAGCGTCTGTTCCTCCAACACCATAGCGGGCTCATATATCCAGGGTTCCACCGCGGTTTATATCAGCGCCTCCACCGGCACGGTCATTAACTACAGCGTGCTGACGGCGTCCGGCGCTGAGGGCTACGGCCTCAGACTTGCCAGGAGCGTGAACCTGGAGCTGACTTCAAGCACGTTCAGCGGCGGGCAGCAGGGCGCGGGTATTTACCTGGACGCGAACAACAACGGGGCTGTTAATCTTTCCTCCAACGTTATCAGCGGCGGGCAATACGGCCTCAATATCTCCGCGCTCAAAGCGGGGGGGACGCTGTCTATTACCAGCATGACCTTCCAAAGTCTTACGGCGGGCGCCACGGCCGTCAATTTCCTGGGCGGGCAATTCGTGACCGCTTTTACCGGAGTCGGGTTCAGCACTTCCAACATCGCGGTGAACATCAGCGGCGGTCTGCTGGGCACCGGCTCGCGCATTAAAGTGTTCGACGCCGCGGGCGTTAAAGAGGGCCCGTTGTTTGAAAAGGACCCGGCGGGCTACGTGGACTGGCCCCAGCACGCCTGCGATGCCCGCAACAGCCTTAAGACTGGGCAATGGTCCGCGCCCGGGGTCTGGGATCTCGGCGAGGCGCCAACGGCCTGCAGCGCCGTTAATATCGGTTCCGGGCATACGGTAACCATAGACATTCCGGACGCGGTTTCCTCCACCGCCGCCGTCAACGGTGTTCTGGCGGCCAGCAGGGTGGTGAGTTCGAGTTGGACCCTGGTGGGCGGCAACCTGTATGTGAATTCCGGCGGCCGGCTGGATTACGGCACCGAGGCGGAGCCTTTGCCGGAGGGCACTACGGCGCAGCTGGTGCTGGCCCGCGGAGCTTACCCCGGGCAGTACGGGCTTATCGTAAACAACGGCGGCGCTTTCACCGTGCGCGGTTCCACCAAGGCGCCTTACGCGTTCGCCATAAGCAGTATCGGCGGGGGAGAAGAAAGCGTCACTGTTTACGGCTCTACTTCCGTAGCCGGCTGGAAGAAAGGCGATACCATAACTATCGGCCCCACCTCCGGCAGCGGCGCGGGCACCGCCGAGAGCCGTACGATCTCCGGCATCGGCCAGACCGGGAACACCTATACGGTCAGCTGGGCTGAAGGGGGCCTGGCTTCAGGCGTACGGCAGCTGAGCGCCGGCACGCCCATTATTGTGGCCAACCTCACGCGCAATGTGCTGGTGCGCTCTTCGGGAACCATTGTGTCCGGGGGCGGCGGCAACAGCGCCTATATCCGGAATTATTCACAGGACCCGGCCGCGTTCTCGCTGGCTTACGGCGAGTTCGCCTATCTTGGCGCCGATGATAACGGCAAATACGGCATAACTTTTGACGAGGCCGGCGGCCGCGGCTCTATCTCGAGCTCGACGGTGCGCAATGGCTACGCGGGCGTAACTATCAGCAATTCTTCCGGCAATAACCTGGTCCGTAATAATTTCTGTTTCAACGCCAACGACGGGATCTGGGTAGCCTACTCGTTCAACAATACTCTGGCCGGGAACAATTCCTGCGCCAACGGGCATTACGGCATAAACCTTTACGTCTCCGACGGCAACAGCCTGAGCGGGAATAATTCTTATTCCAACGCGAATTACGGTCTTTACCTTTACAACTCTTCCAACAACACCCTGGCCGGCAATAACTACTTCTCCAACCAAAGCGCCGGCATTTACGTGCAGGCCTCCGATAACGATTTCACCGGGAACAATGCCTACGCGAACGCAAGTTACGGCATGCAGCTGTTAAGTTCTAACAATAATACTTTTGCCTGGCACAACATTTATTCCAATTCGGGCTACGGCGTTTACGCAATGAACTCGGCCGGTAATACCTTTGCCGGCGGCCGCCTGGGCTACGACGCGGCCGGAGCCGATAAACCCAATACCACCTTTGAGATAGTGTTCGACCCCGGCTATGTTGAAACCCTGGTGCTCAAGGAAACCCGCATGAATCCGGCCCTGCCGATGTATCTCGACGGGATAAATATGCCGGGCAGTTACCTGCTTTCCTATAACCAGGACTACGCTACCGGCACGGTGCGGATGTGGGGCAATTACCAGGTAGCAGGTTCCACGCTTACTTTGGATTACGCCGCGGAAACCTACGCCGCCGCCAACACCTCGCCCAGGCTGATGCGTGGCACCGGTCACAGCATCGCGCATGTTACAACCGGCAACGCGACGCTTTCGGAATTGATAACGGTAAGGCATACCGGCGGGGCGACCTGGGAGGTGTCCGGCTCTTCATCAGGTTTGATCGGGACTTTTGTCGCGTTTGCCGGTGACGATGTTTTTTTCATCAGGGACAAGGTCGGGTTCGAATTGGTGTCCAGCCTGTCTCTCGCCACCGGAGACTACCTGGATTTTGTGACCATAGCCGGCTCCAATGACTCCGGATCACAGAAGAAACTGCTGTTCGGCCCTGCCGGCGCGGCGTACAATAACGGCCATTCCAAACTGGAAGTGGCGCCGTCGGGCGGCATTGTGCTGCGCGGCAAGCCGGACGGTACGGTTTATACGATGGTGGACAGGCTGGCCGGTTCCACCACTTACTACACTTTTGTGGATTCCGGCGCTTTTACGGCGCAGTTCTCTTCGTTCACCAATATGGACCAGGGCGGCTTGCAGCTTTCGGGCTCGGCGCAGATAACCGTTTCCTCTTCCACTTTCGACTACCTGGGTTTTGCCGCGGGCACCAACGCCTATATTACCGCGCGCAGCCTCGCCTCGGACGCGGTCTTCGACAATGTTTCCTTCGGGCTGGGGCGCTCTTCGGAGGGCTATTCCGCTTACAATGTGTGGGTGGAGGGTTCTAATCCCGGCCTTAACTGGACCTTCACCAACCCGGCCGGCACGCTGTGGGGCGAGAGATATGACAGGGACCTGGCCGGCAGGGTGGCCTGGATAAGCTGCGGGGCCATGACCACCGTGCAGAGCGGCAGCTGGTCCGCCCCGGAAACCTGGGACGCCGCGAATATCCCTTCGGCCTGCAATGCCATAACGGTGGCCGCCAACCATACCGTAACTATCGATACCATGACCGCGGTCTCCGCCGCGGCCACTATAAACGGCACCTTAATGGCCAGCCGGCTCTCAAGCTCCAGCTGGACTCTGGTGGGCGGAGATATCAACGTGAACCCGGGCGGCTGGCTGGATTACGGCAATGAGGCCAATACCATTCCGGAGAATAAGACCGCGCACCTGGTGCTGGCCAGCGGCACTTATGCCGGGCAGTACGGGCTTATAGTGAACAACGGCGGCAACTTTACCGTGCGCGGTTCCACCAAAACGCCTTACGCTTTCGCCAGCGCCAGCATAGGCACGGGCGCCACCAGCCTGACGGTGTACGGTTCGACTTCGGTGGCGGGCTGGCAGCCCGGTGATACCATAACAATCGGGCCCACCTCCGGCAAAGGCACTGCTGTCACGGACCTCCGCACGATAACGA
>DAOPZW010000097.1:0-11501 GCA_035353595.1 Elusimicrobiales bacterium
GTTGTAAATAAATATCACCCGTCCCTAACCCTTTCAGTCTACACTATTTGAGTTAACTACACCATACCCTAAAATGAATATGAGACAAAGTATGAATTAAGGTTGTTTAATAAGCTAACAGCGACGGGGAAATGAATAATAGCGGCCTAATCGAGGCGTTTACCGGGTACTAAAAGCAACTAAGCCCCGCTAAACTTATAGACTATCCTGCGCGGTCTTTATTTATGAGCTTTTAAAAAGGGATCTATTTTCAGCGCCTCGCGGTAATGCCCGGCGGCGGCGGCCGTTTTGCCCTGCGCGTTCAGGACTATGCCCAGATTATAATGGGCCAGCGCGAAACCGGGGCTGAGGCGGATGGCCTCGCGGTAATAGCCTTCCGCGTCCGCCAGCCGGCCCTGCGCCGCCTGCACGGCGCCCAGGTTATAATAGGCCAGCGCGAAACCGGGCTTGAGCCGCAGCGCCTCGCGGTAATGCGCGGCGGCGTCTTCAAATTTTCCCTGCATGGCAAGGACCAGCCCCAGGTTGCACTGCGTTTCCGCCGAATCCGGGTTCACACGCAGGGCCAGCCTGTAATGCCGCGCCGCGGCGTCCAGTTTGCCCTGCGCCGCCATCAGCACGCCCAGGTTGTAATGCGTGAGGCCGCCGGAATAATGCGTCAGTGACAGGTTCGGGTCCACGCGCAGCGCCGCCCAGTAATATTTTTCAGCCTCCGCAACCCGGCCCTGCGCCGCCATAAGTATTCCCAAATTATTATAGGTTTCCGTTAAATTAGGATTTATCGCCAGCGCGGCCCGGTACTGCCCGGCGGCCTCTTCGGCTTTGCCCTGCGCGGCCAATATCACGCCAAGGTTGGCGTGCGCCTCCGCCGAACGCGGGTTAAGCCGCAGCGCCTCCTCATAATGCCGCACCGCGGCGGCGGCGTCCCCCTGCGCGGCCGTGATGACCCCCAGGTTGTAATGGGCCAGCGCCAGCTCGGGGTTGAGCTGCACGGCGAGGCGGCAATGCTCCAGCGCCTCCGCAAGCCTGCCCTGGCCGGCCAGGGTGCCGCAAAGATCGCTGTGCGCCACGCCGAGTTTCGGATCCACACGGTAAACGCGCGTCCACAGGGTTTCAGAATTCAGCCAGACGCCCTGCTGGCGCCAGGCCAGGCCGGCCAGGCAAGCTATGAGCAGGCCCGCGGCGGCGCCGATATGCCCGGCCCGGGCAACCGCGGCCCGCCTGGCCGACAGCAAGCCGGCGCCGGCCAGCGCGGCAAAACCCAGGCAGGGCAAATAGGTGTAGCGGTCGGCGGCGGACTGGGTGCCGATCTTGACCAGCCCCGAAACCGGCGCGAGGGTAACCAGGTAGCAAACCCAGACGGCCAGACCGGCCGGCCAGCGGCGGCGCAGTTTGAACGCCCCTGCGGTAAACGCCGCCAGGGCGGCCGCGTAAAATAAAGCCAAAGGGCTCAGCAGGCTGAAGGTGTCGGGGAGCTTATAATAAGGAGACAAACCCAGCGGCAGCAGGGTCTTTTGCACATAGAAGAAGGCCGCGAAAAAAACCTGCGCGACGCGGGCGGCCCAGCCGGCTTTCTCACAAGGCACAATAGCGCCGACACGGGCCTGGAAAACGTAAGCGGTAAAGGCGAACACGGCGGCGAGCATTAAATACGGGACCTTTTCCAGCCAGACCGGCCTGGCCTCCCTCGACCGCCACAACCGTGGATCCCCGGGCAGCCGCCGGAGGGGATAGATATCCAGCACCACCAGGACCACCGGCAGGCTGATGGCCATGCCCTTGGACAGCAGCGACAGCAGGAAAGCGGCCAGCGGCAGCAGGTGCCGGCGCCAGGGCGGCATATTCTCCCCCCCGGCGCTGCGCGGGTTTATATACCACAAAAGCGTCAGCAGGTAGAACAGGCCGGACAGCACGTCGCGGCGCTCGGTGACCCAGGCCACCGATTCCACGCGCAGCGGGTGCACGGCGAAAAACAGCGCGGCGAACCCGGCGGCCAGCCCCAGCCCGCCGGCCTTCTCCGCGCCGGGCCGGACTGTCAGCGCCAGCAGCTTCAGGCATAAGAAGTAGAAGACCAGCGCGTTGAGGCTGTGCAGGATAATGTTGGTGAGGTGGTAACCGAAAGGGTTCATCCCCCATACAAGGTAGTCCAGCCCCAGCGTCACCCAGCTCAGCGGCTGGTAGGGCCCCATGTGGGAAGTGGTGAACATCCATTTAAGCTGCTGCCAGCCCAGACCCCGGTAGCCGGGATTCTCGGTAAAATTAAAGACGTCGTCCAGGTCCACGAAGCCGTTCTTCAGCGCCGGCAGGAAAACAAGGAACGTAAAAAGCGTAACCGCCGCCGGCATCAGCCAGGAGGGCAGCTCTTTATCGTCAGGGATCCCGGGCATATTTTATCGATATTCTCTGAACAGCGGAAAAATTTTACCAAATTGACCGGCACTTTCAGGCGCGCCCGGGCCGGCACTTGGGCCGGGCGGCGCGGCCTCTACCTGCGGGCCGGCGCGGCCATCGCCGGGTTGAGCCTGGCCGCCTCGCGGTAATGCCCGGCGGCCTCTTCAGCTTTCCCCTGCCTGTCCAGGACGAGGGCCAAATTATAATGGGCGGCCGCGAAACCGGGGTTGAGCCGCAGCGCGGCGCCATAATGCCCGGCGGCGTCTTCAAGTTTGCCCTGCGCCGCCAGCACCAGGCCGAGGTTGCTGTGCGTTTCGGCGGAATCCGGCATGAGCTCCAGCGCGGCGCGGTAATGCCGCTCCGCTTCGGCCGTTCTGCCCCGCGCGTCCAGTACCACGCCCAGGTTATTATGCGCGGCGGCGTAGCCGGGGCTCAGCCGCAGGGCGGCGCGGTATTCCTGTTCGGCGCCGGCCGTTTCACTCCGGGCCTCCAGGATCAGTCCGAGATTGTAATGGGCCTCGGCCAGCTCCGGGTTCAGGCGCAGCGCCTCCCGGTATTGCTCCACGGCGGCGTCCGGCCGCCCCTGCGCGGCCAGCACCGCGCCGAGATTGTTATGGGCGCGCGCGTAACCCGGCGTCACCTGCAGCGCCGCGCGGTAACTTTTTTCAGCTTCGGCCGTTCTGCCCTGCGCGTCCATAACACGCCCGAGGTTATAATGCGCTTCCGCGTTGCGCGGGTTCTGCAGCAGCGCGGCGCGGTATTTTTTTTCGGCGGCGTCCGTATCGCCCCGTTCAGCCAGGACCAGGCCGAGATTATTCTGCGCGTAATCGAGCCCCGGGTCGAGGGCCAGCGCGTGCGCCCACAGGGTTTCCGAATTGCGCCAGACGCCCTGCTGGCGCCAGGTCAGGCCCGCCAGCCCGACGAGGATCAACAGCGCGCCGGCGGCGCAGAACCTGCCGCGCCGGGGCAAAGCCCGCCGGGCCGCCAGCAGGGCCGCGCCGGCCAGCGCCGCAAAGCCCAGGCAGGGCAGGTAGGTGTAGCGGTCCGCGGCGGCCTGGACGCCGAACCTGACCAGCCCCGAAACCGGGCTGAGCGCCGCCAGGTAAAAGGCCCAGGCGGCCGGCACCGCCGGCCAGCGCCGCCGCAGGCTGAACGTGCCCGCCGTGAGCAGCGCCAGCGCAGCTCCGGAAAGCAGCGCCGCCAGGCTCAGCAGGCCGAAACCTTCGGGCAGCCTGTAAAGGGGCGATAAGCCCAGCGGCAGCAAAGTTTTCCGGATATAAAATGCGGCCGCGAACAGGCTCTGCGCGGCGCGCGGCGCCAGCCCGGTTCCCTGGCCGTAAGCCAGGGCCCCGGCCTGCGCCTGGCAGATATAGCCTATCGTCCCGAAAACAGCGGCCAGGAAAAAATACGGGAGTTTCTCCAGCCAGACCGGCCGGCTTTCCGGCGACCGCCACCGCCCCGCGGCCACGGGCAGCCGCCGGAGGGGATAGATATCCAGCAACAGCAGCGCCAAGGGAAGAGTGACGGCCATGCCCTTGGACAGCAGCGCCAGCAGGAAGGCGGCCAGCGGCAGCAGGTGGCGCCGCCTGAAAGAATACTTTTCTCCGCCGGGGCCGCGCGCCGCCAGATAAAAATTCAGGGCCAGCACATAGAACAGCCCGCACAGCACGTCGCGCCGCTCGGTGACCCAGGACACGGATTCCACCCGCAGCGGGTGTACGGAGAAAAACAGGGCGGCGAACCCGGCGGCCAGGCTGAGCTCCGCGGCGGGAGCCGGCGCCTCCCGGCCGGCCAGGACCAGCAGTCTTAAGCACAGGAAGTAGAAGGCCAGCGCGTTGAGACCGTGCAGCAGCACGTTCGTGAAATGGTAGCCGAAAGGGTCCAGCCCCCAGAGCAAATAATCCGCCCCGAGGGTCAGCCAGCTCAGCGGCTGATAGGGCCCGCCGTAGCCCGTCGTGAACATCCACTTGAGCTGTTCCAGGCCCAGGCCCCTGTAATGCGGGTTCTGCAGCAGCGCCGCGGCGTCGTCCCAGTTAAGGAAGCCGTTGTCCAGCGAGGGCAGGAAAACGGCGCAGGTGACCAACAGAACCAGCAGCGGCGCCAGCGCGGGGAAAGCGTTTTTTTCGGCTGTATGCGGGATCATGGTTTTCAAGACCCTGAATTATGCCGCCGGCTTTTCCGCCGCCAGCGGCCCCGGGCGCAGCGCCGCGTTGATTTCGGCGCGCAGGAATTTGCGCGACAGCAGCAGCGTGGCGGCGCAGTAGCAGACTATGGTAATGAGGAACGGCAGCGTGAACCCGAAATCCATCTGCAGCCGGCCGCTCAGGCGCGCGCCCAGCGCGTTGGCAAGGTTCCAGCCGGCGGAATACAGCGCGCTGGCCCCGGCATGCTGCGCGGCCGGGAAATTCCCCAGCATGAACACGCTGTAAACCGGCCAGCTCGCGTTCATCAGCATGGTGCGCGCGAAAGCGGCCAGCACGGTGGGCAGCAGCAGGCCGGAAAAGCCCATCGTGGCCAGGAACGGGATGGACAGCGTCTGAAAGGTTATTATGGTGCGCACCCGGCCCTGCTTCTTTACCAGCCACGGCCCCAGCAGCGCGCCCAGGGCCATCGACAACGGCATCAGCGACATGTAAAAACCCAGGCTGGCTATGGGCAGGTCGAAGCCGCTCTTGAAAAAAATATTAAGGTAAGGCATGATCATGCCCGCGCCGAAGCCGACGATAAGCTGCGGGCCGAACACCAGCAGCGCGTGGGCGGGCTTTATCCCCGCCAGGGCGCCGCCCGGCGCCGCGGTTGCCGCGTCTTCCTTTATCCTGAAAGCGGGCCAGGCCGCCGCGGCCGCGAGCCCGCCTGCAGCCAGCAGGTTCAGGCGATAAGCCGCCGCGCACTCGGCGCCGCCGAAGAACCGGGCCGCGCCCAGTCCCGTCAGCCAGCCGGCGCAGAGGTTGCCGGCGAAAGCCGCCGCCATCGAGATCCCGAATTGCCCGCTGAACAGCGCCTGCCGCTGGCTCTCGGAGGAGCTGCGGACCATCAGCGGGAAGGCCGTTATTGAAAAAAAAGCCGAGGCGGCACCGGACAGGATGGAAAAAAATACCAGCGCCGGTTTGCCGTTAAAAGCGGAAAGCCCCGCCATGGAGAGCACCGTCAGGCCTAAAGAGACCAGCAGGGTCTTGCGGGCCGGCATGCGCGAGCAGGCCAGCGCCAGCGGCACGGCCAGCGCCGCCACCGCCAGGGTGGGCAGCGAGCCCAGCAGGCCGAGGAAGTCCCGGTCATAGCCCAGCTTGAGGATATAAAGGTTGAACACCAGGCCGAACATGCTCTGCGCGAAAGCCAGCAGGAAAGACAGCGCCAGGAAGCGCCGCGCGTTGGGCCGCAGCGCGCTGAAGACGGCCAGATATTTTCCCGGTGATAAATTCATAGATGCAGGTCAGGGGCGCCGCCGGGGACCTCCCCGGGGGCTCCTCGCCAGACGACCCGGCCGCTTTTCTTAAACCGCTATTTTTTCTCCGGCGCCTGAACGGGCAGGGCGGCGGGCGCGGCGGTGCTGTTCATTACCGGCTCGGCCGCGCTGTTGCCAACCGGCGTGCCGGTGCTGCTCGCTACCGGCGCGGCGGGTTTGGGCGGGTGGGCGATATACCACACGTAATTGGCCAGGTCCTTGTGCTCTTTGGGAAATTTTTCCGGGCATTGGGCCGCGGTTTCCGTGTAGAAAGACGCCTGCCGCACGCCCTTCACGCGCGCCTTAACCGACGCCGGGATGGCCGCGTTGTAAGCCACATGGCCGTTGCCGGCCACCACCAGCGCGGCGTAGCCGGGATTGGCGCCGAGGAAATCCGCGATGCGCAGCCCCATGCCCTCGTTCCAGGCCGCCATGGACGCCAGGTAATTTTCAAGGGTGAACATTTTAGCCATCGGCGAATCGCCGTGCCCCGAAAAAGATTCTTTGAGGAACTCGTTGTATTTTTTATGGGCCGAGACCGTCACGGTTTCCGGCAGGTATTTTTTTTCTTCGGGCGAGAGGCTCTCAAGACCGGCGCGCGCGATCTTCGCCACTACGGGCCTGGGCACGTTCAGCGCCAGGGCGCGCAGCTTGTTGGCCACGATAAAGTCGAACAGCGGCTTGTACATGGCGAAGTCGAAGCCCCATTCTTTTTTCCAGTCGGCTTTTTCCAGGAATTCCGCTTCGGTCATTCTGCCCGCCGCGTAATCGTCCAATACCGGCTGCAGGGACTGGTTGAGCATTTCAAAGCCCACCGCTATTTTTGAGCCGCGCGCGATGCGCATGGCCTTCAGCGCTTCCAGCTGCGCCAGGTGGTCCAGCGGCTGGTCGTGCGTCTCGCCCACATACACCACGTCGCTTTTCCAGACCACGGATTTGAACGCCGCTTCGCTGCCGAAAGGTTTGCCGCTCTGCGCGCCGAAGATGCAGAAGCCGGGGCCTCCCGGCTGCGCGGCCGCCCGGGCCGCCGGCTGCGCGGCGGGACGGGCCGCGGGCTTGCCCGCGGGCGCGGCCGCCGAGGCGAACGAAGCCGCAAAAAGAGATAAAATCGCTATTATTTTCATGAAGTCATTATAGTATATTTACAAAAAAGGGCCCCGGCGCGGCCGCCGCGCCGATTTGCTCAGCCTGCCGCAACATGGCCCGCGCCGTCTGAGGGACCGGGAGGAATTCCGGAAAATGCTAAGCGCCGGCCGGGCCGGCGCAGGCTGGAACATACGGCGCAGGCCGCGGCGCGCGGCTATTTTCCGGCCGAGAGCTGGGAGAAGAAATACTTGCCCACTATCCGCGAGAGCCAGCCGGGCTTCTTCTGGTCCCTTTCCTGCTGCGTCAGCGTCCGGGCTTCCGCTATATCTTTAGCGAAGGCCGCGTCTATCTGCGCCACCGCGGCGGGGTCGGCCAGGTTCACGTTCATCTCGGTGTCGTACCGCTCGCTCCTGGGGTGCAGGTTATAGGAACCGACATTGCAGAAGATCCCGTCCACCGTCATGAACTTGGAGTGCACCGTCTGCCCCTGCTTCAGGTAGACGTTGGCGCCGGCGGCCGCGAACACCTTCATGCTGCTCAGGATCACGTCCGCCATGTTCTTGCCGTCGGAGTCTATGCTTTCCTTGGAATTGGTGAGGATGTTCACTTCCACGCCGCGGGCGCGGGCGTCGGCCACGGCCTGCGTAAAGGCCGGGATGGCCACGATATAGGCGTTCTCGATATTGATGCGCCGGGTGGCGCCGTACATGGCCTTGATAATGCTTAAGAGGATGACAGGCCTGAGCGTGGGCGGGTTGTGATGCAGCACCGCTATGCGCGCGGCGCCGCCGGCCAAGTCCGCCTCGGCGGGCACCTGCACGGATCTGGCGGCGTCTTTGATCGCGGGGTTCCACATTTTCGCGAAGACGGCCGTCGAATCCTTCACGGCGGGGCCGGCGTACAGGATATCGGTGTCGCGCCATTTAAGGCCGTTGCCTTTATGGGAGTAAGGGTCGCCGTAGTTCATGCCGCCGATGATGGCGTATTTGCCGTCCACTATCAGCAGCTTTACGTGCAGGTAATCGTGCGGGCGCTGCGGGTCCGCGTAACGCAGCACTTCGACGCCGCCCGCCCTGAGGGCCTTCAGCTTGGACGCGCCGAAAGTATTGGCCATCTTGTCGTCCACCATTACTTTTATGTCCACGCCTTCTTTCTTCTTGGCGAGCAGCATGGCCGTCACTTCCGCGCCGGTGGTATCGTCGTAGATGGCGTAAGAGGCTATGTAAATGCTTTTCTTCGCTTCCCGGATCAGGCGGTCCTTCACGGCGAAGGACGCGGGCCCGTTGACGAGGAATTCCGCGGTATTGCCGGCGGTGAACTTAGCGCCGGTCAGGTCCTCCAGCTCCCGGAGGTAGCCGGCGTCGCCCAGCAGGGAGTCCTGCCCGGCGGAGCGCGCCGCGTAGCGCGAATTCTTAACGTCGGCCAGCACCGCTTCCGAGATCCGGTCGAACCCGGCCGCGGCGTCGCGCCACGGCAGCAAGCCGGCGTCGCCCAGCTGCGCGCAGATGGCGTGATAGGCCACCACCAGGTAGCCCCATTTCTGGCCCATCGGCATAGCGTTGCCGGCGGGAGGCGCGGGCTCGTTGGCTTTGGGGACCGAAGGCGCCGCGGCGGCCGCAGCGCCCAGCCCGGCGGCGGTCCGGCTTATTTCAGCATCCAGTTCTTCGGAATTGTAAACGGTTTGGGCGGAAGTAAAAGCGGGGGAGAGCAGCAGGACGGCGATGAGCTTCAATATAGCGCGTTTCTTCATTCCTATATTGTAGCCCGCACCGGAGTTTTAATGAAGGGAAGAAGGTCCCCCGGACAGCCAGTAAAGGGCCCAGATGTTTTGCCCGCCCGGGGCCGCGGGGATCGGCCCCGGGCGGACTCAAAGGCCCATTACAGGGAACTTCACCCGGAGAAGGCGCTTAAGCCCAGTCCTCGCTTTTCACGCCGCCCTGTATGCCTATAACGACATGCTTTACAGGCACCTTGCGCTTGGAGGCCGCCACAGCCGCCTTCACCAGCGCCAGCAAGCCCCCGCAGCAGGGGACTTCCATGGTAACCACGGTCAGCGTATTGACTTTGGCGTCTTCAATGAGGGCCTGTATCTTTTCCGCGTAGATCTCCTGGCCGTCGTCCAGCTTGGGGCAGGCGATCACGATGGCTTTATTTTTTATGAAGTCGTTGTGGAAGTTGCCGTAGGCGAAGGCGGTGCAGTCGGCCGCCACCACCACATCCGCCTTCTGGAAATATGGGGCCATCGGCGACGCCAAATGCAGCTGCACCGGCCACTGCCTCAGCTGAGATTTCGCCTCCGGGGCGGCGCCGTCGGCGCCGTCCGGCTCCTGCCGCAGGTCCAGCATGCGGCCGCCGGGGCAGCCGCAGGGTTCCTGGCCGCCGTGTAAATGTTCTTTTTTCATCTCTTCCTCCAGGGGATTGGGGATCTTGTTCTTTTTCAAATAGTCGAAAGCCTGCTTCAGGAATGTTTTCTGGGCATGGTCCTTAAGGTGCCGCAAATGCGCCTTTATGGTATTGGGGCCGTGCTTCACCATCCCCTCCATCACTTTTACCTCGTCATAAGGTTCGGCGGACCGCGTCTCAATTTTTATCGCGTCCTGCGGGCATTCGCCTATGCAGGCGCCCAGCCCGTCGCACAACAGGTCGCTGATCAGCCGGGCCTTGCCGTCTATGACCTGCAGCGCCCCCTCGTGGCAGCCGGTCACGCAGTTGCCGCAGCCGTTGCACTTCGCCTCGTCTATCTTTATGATCTGCCGTTTAGTTTTCATGTTTTCCTTAAATTCCCCGGAAAATCCAGCTCTCCCGGGCGCCGCCGCTTAAAGAAGGTCCTTTATCGTTATTCTTTCCATTTCCTCCGTCAGCCGGGCTTCCACTTCGCCCAGCCTCCGGCGCAGCAGGCAGGTGGCGTGGTTGCCGCAAAGTTTCTTTCGGAAGAAGCAGTCGTTGAGCTTAAGCGGCCCCTGCAGCGCCGCTATCAGTTCGCTGAGGCGTATGTTTTCCGGGGTTTTTGCCGGAGAAAAACCGCCGCCTTTGCCTTTTGAAGCCTGCAGTATACCGGCTTTATGCAGTTTTTGCAGTATTTTCCGCAGAAAAGGCCTGTTTACCCCAGCTTCCGCCTGCATTTGCGCCGCGGAAACCGACGGCTTATTGGCCCTGGCCATCAGCACCAGCGCGCGCACGGCATAATCAACTTCCCTGTTAAGTAGTTTCATTATTCATAATGATACCACATAGGTATCATTTTGTCAAGAGGCGGCAGTACTTTGTCCGGGCCGCCCGCGCTTTTTTCGCGCCCGCTTTTATTGTAGACTATAGCCAGATTTGGGAGGCTTTGCTATGAAACCTGCTGTTTTCTCTTTTTTACTGCTGCTTTTTCCCGCGGCCGGCAGCGCCGACACCTTCCTGCTCAAGGACGGGGCAAAAATAGAAGGCGAAGTGACCGGAGAAATGGACGGCACGGTGCTGATAAAAACAAAATACGGCTCGCTGACCATAAACAGGGCGGATATCACCGAACAGCAGACCCCGCCGGTACAGCTCCAGGTCCCGGCGGAGGCCCCGCAGGTTCCTTCCGCCGCGGCCGAAGCGCCCGCAGCGCCCGCCCTGCCGGAAGCCCCGCAAGTTTCTACCCCGGCCGCGGAAACTCCGGCCGCGCCGCCCGCGCAGCCGGAGGCGCCCGTGCAGTTCACCTTAGCCACCATTGTTTCAGGCAACGGGAACCGTTTGCTGGTATACGCCGAGAACGGCGTAGCCATAGCCACCGAGACTTTCGACGCCGCCGGCGCCAGGCTTTCGCTGGAAGGCGTCATCAAGAACGGGACCTACTCGGAGTACTACGCGGATGGGAACCTGAAAACGGTAAAGACCCTGCTGGGCGGAAAAATGAGCGGTTCGCTGAAAGCCTATTATCCTTCGGGCACCCTGCAGGTGGACGCTTATTATTTCGACGGCGCCAAAGAAGGCGACTTCAAATATTTCTCCGAAGACGGAAAAATATCGATGGAAGCCGCCTATAAAAATGACCGCCTTAACGGCTGGAAAAAAGAGTACGATCCCGAAGGCGCGCTCAGGAACGAAGCCTTTTACCAGGATGACAAGGCGGTGGAGCCCCCCAAGCCCGCAGCGGGAACCGACCGCCCCCAGGAGCAGGAATCCCTGGTAACGGCCAAAGTCGTAAAAGTGGCGCGGGGCGAGATCCTCACTTTCACCCTCAACGGCAAATACATAGGCAAGGTGCGCATGGACAAGGAATTCAACGTTACGGGGCAGGAAGGCAAGATCAACGACGGGACAGTAAAGATCTACACCAAGGACGGCAAGCTGCAAAAAGAGCTGCTATTCAAGGACAGAGAGGTTAGGATCCTGCGCCTGTACGAGGAAGGCGGACCGCTGAAGGCCACCTACACTTACCGGGAAGGCGTAGCCTCCAAATTCGCACTGAAATAATACGGCCCTGCGGCACAAATAAAAAGACGCCCGCTTTATGCGGACGTCTTTTTAAATTACTGGGCCCGGAAGGACTTGAACCTTCGACCCAGCGATTATGAGTCGCTTGCTCTAACCAACTGAGCTACGGGCCCGAAAA
>DAOPZW010000098.1:0-11492 GCA_035353595.1 Elusimicrobiales bacterium
CTCCAAGTCCTCGGTGACGCTGCAGGGCGCCTTCGTGCTGCTGGACACCAAGACCGGCGCGATAAAGGCGATGATAGGCGGCCGCAATTACCGCGACAGCAAGTTCAACCGCATCACGCAGGCCGCGCGCCAGGCGGGGTCGACGTTCAAGCCCTTCGTCTGGATGGCCGCGCTGATGAACGGCTACACCCCGGCGAGCATCATTGACGACTCGCCGATGGCCTACTATTACGACGGCAAGGACTGGCGCCTGCTCGAAGGCGCCACCGACCAGTACGCCATAGACCTGGCCATCCAGCCTTTCGTAGGCAACAAGGATTTCAAGATCTGGGTGCCCAATAATTTCGACAGCAAGTTCAAGGGGCGAATAACGGTGCGCCAGGGCCTGGAGCAGTCCCGCAACCTCGCGTCCATTTTCCTGGTCACCAGGGTGGGCCCGACGCTGGTGGCGGACGTGGCGCACCGGGCCGGCATAAAGCGCAACCTGGAGGCCGTGCCTTCCATCGGCCTGGGCACGTCGCTGGTTGTGCCTCTGGAGATGACCAGCGCTTTCTCGACGTTCGCCAACGGCGGCATCCACGTGGAGCCTTTTGGCGTGCTGAAGGTGACCGATTTCCAGGGCAGGGTACTCGAAGAGGCCGTGCCCGAGGAAACCGAAAGTTTTTCGCCGCAGCTTTCCTACGTGCTGGTCAACATGATGAAAGGCGTGGTGCAGCGCGGCACCGGCGCTTATGCTTCGCGCCTGAAGCGCCCCCTGGCCGGCAAGACCGGCACCAGCCAGGATTCCAAAGACATGTGGTTCGTGGGCATGACGCCGGACCTGACCGCCGGCGCGTGGATGGGCTATGACGACTTTTTATCCCTGCCGATGAAGGACTGGACCGGCGGCGGCACCGTGGTGCCCTGGTGGACCGAGATCATGGAAACGGTGCTCAAAGACCAGCCGGTGCGCGATTTTCCCGTGCCGGAAGGCATCGTGTTCGTGACCGTGGACCAGGAAACCGGCAAACTGGCGCTGCCGACCTGCAAGAAGAAGATCCTCGAGGCTTTCATCGCCGGCACCGAACCCAAAGAATTCTGCGACGTTACCCATTAAAGTATACCTGGCCCGCCAAGGGACCGGAACGCAAACACAGGGTCGGGCAGTCACGGATAAACCGCATAGCGGTTTTCCGCGACCCCGGCTCGGCAATTTTTCGCTGAAAAAATTGCCTCCGCCCTTGCGGCCCGGACGCGAGGCATAATTATGCCTCGCTCTAAAGCCGGACCTCACGTCGGCCTCCGTGAGGGTTTGATAACACGGTTGCCTGGCGGGCTTGGCACCTTTTGATTTGCAGATCTAACGCCTGTTTTTGCAGGGGGCCGCGGCACCGAGGCAGGGGTCCAGCTGCAGCGCCCGGCGGCGGTGCGTCTCGGCCTCCCCGTTCCTGCCCTGCGCGGCGAGGATGGCGCTTAAATTGTAATGCGCTTCCGCCAGGTCCGGAGCGATCCTCAGCGCTTCCAGATAATGCTTTTCGGCTTCTTCAAGTTTTCCTTGTCCGACCAGGATAACGGCCAGGTTGCTGTGCGCCTGCGCGAGCTGCGGGTCGAGCTTCAGCGCGGCGCGGTAATGCAGTTCGGCCTCGTCCTGTTTGCCCTGCGCCAGCAGAACGCCGGCCAGCAGGGCGTGCGCCTGCGCGAAGCCGGGGGCGAGCTGCAGCGCGGCGCGGTAATGTTCCGCGGCCGCGTCCGGCCTGTTCTGCGCGGCCAGCAATACGCCGAAATTGGCGTGAGCCTGGGCGAACCCCGGAGCCAGCCGCAGCGCGGCCCGGTAATGGTCCGCGGCTTCGGCTGACTTTCCCTGCGCGGCCAGGATCAGGCCGAGGTTATTGTGCGCCTGCGCGAACCCGGCGTCGAGCCGCAGCGCGGCGCGGTACTGCTCTGCGGCTTCGGCTGACTTTCCCTGGGCGGCCAGGATCAGGCCGAGATTGTACCGGCTCAGCGCGGAGCCGGGGGCGGCCTTCAAAGCCGCCAGGTTCTGCGCGGCGGCTTCGTCCAGCCTGCCCTGGCCCATTAAAATAGCGGCCAGGTTATTGTGCGCCTGCTGCAAACCGGAGTCCAGCCTGAGGGCTTCGCGGTAATGCCGCGCGGCCTCGTCGGGCCTGCCCTGCGCGGTAAGAATAATGCCGAGGTTGGCGTGCGCCTGCGCGAAGTCGGGGAGCAGCCCCAGCGCGGCGCGGGACTGCTGCGCCGCGGCGTCCAGCCGGCCCTGCGCCGCCAGGACGATGCCCAGGTTATTGTGCGCCTGCGCGAACTCCGGGTTTAGCCTGATAGCTTCGCGGTAGTGCCGTTCGGCGGCGGCGGGGTCGCCCTGCGCGGCCAGCAGCAGGCCCAAATTGCTGTGCGCTTCGGCGTTGAGCGGGTCCAGCCTGAGGGCTTCTCGGTAATGCCGCCCGGCTTCGGCGGGCCTGCCTTGCGCGGCCGAAATTATGCCCAGGTTATTGTAAGCCTGCGCATAGCCGGGCTTGAGCTTTACCGCCTCGCGGCAGTGCAGCAGGGCGGCGTCGAGCTTCCCCTGCGCCGTCAGCGAGAAGCACAGGTTATTGTGCGCCATCCAGCTGCCCGGGTTCTTTTTCAGCGTGTCCGCCCAGAGCAGGTCCGGGCCCTTGTAGACGCCGGCCTGCCGCCAGGCGGCTTGCCCCAGCAGCAGCAACAGGGCGGCGCCCAGCGCCGGCCCGGCGTACCGGCTGCCCGGCCTGAAACGGGCCAGCGCGCCGGTAAATCCGCCTACGCCGGCAGCTATCAGCCCGAGGCTGGCGAGATACTGGTAATGGTCCGCCACGAAGCTGAAGTGGAAGGTGTAGTTGCTGACAAAACCCAGCACGGGTAAGATGGTGATCGCATAAAATATGAGCCCCGACGCGAAATACCGGCCCGTCCGGCGCCCTGCGAGCCAAACCCACAGTCCCGCGCCCAGCGCGCCCAGCACCCAGAGCCATTGTACTGCGCTGCCGGAGTCCAGGTTCCAGCGGGCGTAGCTGAAAGCCAGGTCCGCGGGCCAGAGCAATTTGAGGGGATAGAACCACAGCGCCCTGCCGGCCAGCAGCAGCCGCTGCGCCGGCGTGAACGCCAATTCAGGCTCCAGCGGTGTTACCTCCACAAATAGCGTGAACAGGCCGGCCGCCAGCGCCAGCAGGAAGAAGGGCAGCAGGCCGGCGAGGTGGCGGCGTTGTATTTCAAGGCCGCGCATCCAGCGCAGGAGCAGCAGCACGGCGGGTAGGGTGCAGGTTACGGGCTTGCTGAGCAGCGCCAGCAGGAACAGCGCCAGCGAGCCGGCGTACCAGCCGCGCCCGCGGCCTTCTTCGAATTTTAAATAGCCGCCCAGGGCCAGCAGGTAGAACAGGCCGGACAGCACGTTCTTGCGCTCCGAGATCCACGCCACCGACTCGACGTGCACCGGGTGCAGCGAGAAAACGGCGGCCGCCAGCCAGGCGCCCCTGACGCGTAATTTTTTAAGCAGCAGCCAGGCCAGCAGGGCGTTGAAGATATGCAGGCAGATGTTGATCAGGTGGTAGCCTTCCGGCCGCAGGCCCCACAGGCGCCGCTCCAGCCAGAAGGAGGTGTAGACGACCGGGAATTCCTTGTAGCACTGCGCCGCCGGGTACTGCAGGGTCCAGATCTTCAACAAGCCTCCCGACCGTGCCAGCACCGGGTTGGCGGCATAGCGGTCGTCGTCCCAGACGAATTCCCCGCGGATGGCCGGATAATAGACCGCGAACGTCATAAGGGCCAGCAGCAGCGCCGGCAGCCACCGCCGTCCGCCGGTAAAAAAACCGGCCGGGTTGAAAGTGCCGGCCGGCAGAGGTGCGTTCTGCGCGCTCATTTCTCCTGCCCCGCAATGATCTGCTCTTTGTAGTTGAACGCTATCGCCCTGCGCAAGAGCGCGGCGGGGCCGGCGAACCCGGGCGGAGAGATCTTGTTCGTATGGGAATACATCTGGTTCCAGGGGTTGCGTCTTCGGGGGCGCGGTTATTTGTAGATCCTGGGAATTCTCGCGTTGGCCGCGGTGCGGCGCACGTGCAGCGCCACCGCCGCGCCGGGCTTCGCTCCGGGGATATCCGTAACGTCCAGCAGGGTGTGGGCGATGGCGGACTTGCCGACGAAATAAGCTCTCTTGCCGTTGATGACGCCCCAATACCTGAACCCGGCGGTGATGCGGATCTGGGGCTCGGTGGGCTCCATTGTAAGCCCGTCGGAGTAGCCGGCGGGAATGGTGGCCAGGCGCATGGCGCGCGGCGCCGTGAATTCGCTGGCATAGCCCAGGGCTTCGCCTTTCTTTACGTTTTTAACTGATATGATCCTGGCGTAGAACTGCCACGGCCGGCCCAGCCCGGGCAGGGGCGGGCCCTGTTTCCTTTTCTGGTAAATATCCGTGGGATAAATGCCGTAGAGCAGGTTCCCGATGCGCACCATGTCCAGCTGCCATTGCGGGAAGTCGCACAGGATGGCGCTGTTGGCGGCGTAAGCCTTGAGCCCGGGCGCCAGCGCGCCCAGTTCAACCGCCAGCTTTTTGAAAGCGGAAAGCTTTTCTTCGGCCTCTATCATGTTCTGCGGCGGGCGGTAAGCCAGGTGGGCGCTGAGCCCGGCGGGCCGGAGCTTTTTGAAAGCCAGCGCTTTTTTCAGGAAGGCGGCGGCGGCGGCCGGCTCCACGCCCCAGCGGCGCAGGCCCAGGTCTATGTCTATATTGTAGGCGGCGGGGGCTTTGGCGGCCCGGTCCAGGGCGCGCAGCAAAGCCGGCGAGTCCGCGCAGGGGATAAGGCGGTTCTTTATTATCAGGCCGGCTTCTTCGGGCAGTGAAGGCGCCAGTAAATGTATTTGAGCGCGCGGGAAATCTCCGCGCAGCGCCGCGCCCTCTTCGGCGGTCAGCGTGCCCAGGCAGTCGGCCCCGTTGGCCAGCGCTGCGCGCCCCGCCGCCGCGGCGCCGTGGCCGTAGCCGTCGGCTTTGACCACGGCCATGAAAGCCACGCCGGGGTTGAGCGCCTTTTTAATGGCGCGGGCGTTGCCCGCCAGCGTTTTTAAATTTATTTCAACCCATTTCAGCATAGTTGCGCGGCTGTAACCCGCCGTCACAAAATTATATCATTAACTCAATGCCGGCAAAGTTCGTCACTGGTGTCCCGAATATAAGCGCCAAAGCCTGGTTCGCGCTGAAGGCTTATGAAAAGGCGCCTTCGAACCTGCTCATCGCCGCTGCGGGCGACGAAGCCCTGTCCTCCTGGAAACACGCCTTCAATTCGCTGAGCCGCCTGCTGCCGGCCCTGCCGCTTTTCGAGGTATGCCTGTGGGGCGTGGACAGTTCCGAAAGGGCCAGGGCCATGCGCGCCCTGTATGCCCCGGAGCCGGGCAAAAACTACCTGTATGTGGCCTCGCCCGCGGCGCTGCCGGAGCCGCTGATGGCGGGGGAAGCTTATCGCGGGCTGCGTTTCCATTTCAGGCTGGCGCATTCCTATGAGCGCAACGCCTCGCTGGACCTGTTCATAAAAGCCGGCTACGAGCGCACCTCCTTCGTGGAGGAAAAGGGCCAGTTCGCCGCGCGCGGCTCGGTGGTGGATTTTTACGCGCCTGGCTCCGACAAGCCCGTCAGATTGTTCTTCTCCGATAAAAAACTGGAAAGCATCCGCTATTTTGAAATAGACACGCAGCATACTTCGGATTTCCTGGACAGCGTGGAGGTGGCGCCCAATATTTTCGGCGGCACCGGCCGCCCGCTGCCGGCCTGCGCGGGGCCGGACTGGAAGATGTTCGTGGACGCCGCTGCGCCCGGGGACTGGACCACGTCCGCGGAACTTTACACTTTCGGCGCCTTGGCCGGGAGCGAACCCGGCGAGGATTTCGGCGCGGCTTCGAACCTGAACTTCAATTCCGACGTCAAACTGCTGGCCGGGGAGCTGCGGCGTCTGAAAAAGTCCGGCCTGGCTTCCACTATCTTCTGCATAAACCGCGGCGAGGCCGAGCGCCTGGCGGAATCCCTGGCCGACGAGGGGGCGGGGGGGCAGGTCTCCATCGTTACCGGCTACATCGAGGAGGGTTTCGTTCACCCGCCGTCTAAGACCGCCGTGATAACTTCTTCGGAACTTTTCCGCCGCCGCTACCGCTTCGACCCGGCTTCCATCAAGCCAAAGAATAAATTCTTCAAGTGGACCGACCTCAAGATGGGCGACTTTATAGTGCACGAGGACTACGGCGTGGGCCGCTACCTGGGCATAAAGAAAGTGTTCTTCCGCAACGCCGCCGGCGAGCAGGTGGAGGATTCCGACTGCCTGTTCCTGGAATACGCGCGCAACGATAAACTGATGGTGCCGCTGTACGATTTCAGCCGCGTGCAGAAATACATCAGCTCCGAGGGCAAGGTGCCGCGCCTGTCGCACATGGACACCAAGACCTGGCACGAGATGAAGAGCCGGGTGAAAAAAGAAGTGGAGGCGCTGGCCCTGGATATACTCAAACTCGAAGCCGAGCGCGCCTCCATAAAGACCGCGGCCCTGCCGCACGGCGGGCATTTGGAGGAGGAGTTCGCGGCGTCCTTCCCTTTCGACGAGACGCCCGACCAGGCCCGCGCCATAGCTGAGGTGCTGTCCGACCTGGAGGGACAGCTGCCCATGAACCGGCTGGTGGCCGGCGACGTAGGGTTCGGCAAGACCGAGGTTGCCATGCGCGCCGCTATGCGCGCCGTGGCCAACGGCAAGCAGGCCGCCGTCCTGGTGCCCACCACCATCCTGGCCGACCAGCACGCCAGGAATTTTGCCAAACGCTTCGCCGGCTTCCCGGTAAATATCCGCGTCATCTCCCGTTTCGTTCCTCCGGCGGAGCGCAAGAAAACGCTCAAGGACCTGGCGGCGGGCAAGGTGGATATTATCGTCGGCACTCACCGCCTGATACAAAAGGACGTGCGGTTCGCGGACCTGGGCCTGATGGCCGTGGACGAGGAGCACCGCTTCGGCGTGAAGGATAAGGACCGCATAAAAGAAGCGTCCAAGGGCGTGCACTGTCTGCTGATGAGCGCCACGCCCATCCCACGCACGCTTTACCAGTCGCTGTCTTCGCTGAAAGCCATGTCCGTCATCGAAAGCCCGCCCGTGGGGCGGCAGGCCATTTCCACTTTCGTGCGGCCCTTCTCGGAAAAGGCCGCGGCCGAAGCCGTCACCTATGAGCTGGCCCGCGGCGGCCAGATCTATTACGTGCATAACAGGGTGCAGACCATAGAGAGCCGCAAGGCTTATCTGAAAAAACTGATGCCCGAACTGCGCATAGCTATTGTGCACGGCCAGATGAAGGCCGACGCCGTGGAAAAGCATATGTGGGATTTCCTCAACCGCAAATATGACGTGCTGATGGCCACTACCATCATAGAATCCGGCCTGGACATCCCTTCGGTCAATACCCTTATCGTGGAGAACGCGCACGACATGGGGCTGGCCCAGCTTTACCAGCTGCGCGGCCGCATAGGGCGCGAGAAGCAGAAAGCCTACTGTTATTTATTCTACCCGGGCTGGATGAAGACCGGCGCGGAGCGTCTTAAACAGAAAGCGGAACTGCTCAAGTCCCGGGCCGAGGGCAACGACGAGCCCCAGCCCATCAGCGAGGACGCCGTGCGGCGCCTCAGCGCGCTGGAGGAATTCACCGAGCTGGGTTCAGGGTTCCGCCTGGCCATGCGCGACCTTGAGATACGCGGCGCCGGCGAGCTGCTGGGCCTGCGCCAGCACGGCTTTATTAATTCCATAGGTCTCGAAATGTACATCAAGCTGCTCAACGGCGAGATAGACCGCATAAAAGGCCGCCACGAGGCGCGCGCGCTGCCCGAGCCCAAGATGGACCTGCTGGTGCCGGCTTTCATCCCGGAGGAATACGTCGGGGATGATATGGAGCGGCTGAACTTCTACAAGAAGCTGCTGAATTCCGAAGAGAAGGACCTGGACGGTGTGCTGAAGGGTTTCGAGGACATCTCTGGCCCGGCCCCGGAGCCGCTTAAGAACCTGGTGGAAATAATCCGCCTGAAAAAGATACTGGCCCGCAAGGCTGTGCGCGTCGTAACGCAGCGCGGCTCCGATCTGGAGCTTTTCTTCCTGCCCGGCGCTACGGTGCCGCCCAAAGCCATAGCCGGCTGGGGCCGGGCTTTCGGCGGCCGGCTTTCCTTCCTGCCGTCCAGGGAGGGCGACGGGCTGCGCATAAGGCTTGCGGACCGGCCGCTGGAAGTGATAGAACAGATTATCAAGGCGTATTAATGTTTCCCGGAGGCATCATGAAAAACCGTGTATTAATTCTCCTCTGTCTGTTGGCCGCGCTGTCCCTGCCGGCATCGGCCGCCAACATTCTCTTTATCGGCGATTCCCATTCCGTGGGTCCCTTCGGCTGGAAAATGGACGAGCTGCTGCGCACCGTGCCCGGCGCGAAAGTGGGGACTTATTCCAGCTGCGGCTCCATCTACCAGTGGTGGGAAACCGCCAAACCCACGCCCTGCGGCTATTTCTTCAGGGATATGGACGGCAAGACCGAAAAGGGCACCAAGGGCCCCACGCCCATTTTCGACACGCTGATGAAAGAGGTGAAGCCCGCGCTGGTGGTGGTGGAACTGGGCGCCAATTACGCGGGCTACGAGTCCGACGACTTCGCCGTTAACGACATGAAGAAGCTGGTAAAGAAGATCTCCGACTCCGGCGCCGCCTGCTTCTGGATAACCAAGCCCGACGCCCGCAAGAAAGCGGATATTCCGCGCATACTGCAGCTTACTTACAAGGCGGTCACGCCGTACTGCGAATATTTCGACAGCACGCTGGTGACCAAGTACCCGGCCGAGGGCGGCGACGGGGTGCATTACTGGTCCCCGGCCGGCACGCCCATAGCCAAAGCCTGGGCGGAAGCCGCTTTCGTGGCCATGAAACCGTTGCTGGACAAACTGCCCGCGGAGAAGCCGTAGGCACTGGCGGCGCGCCGGAGCGCGTGGTATAATATAAGAGCAGTACCGCTCCGTGAAGTGTGTAACGGGGCGTATAGACGGGGGCGAACAGGTTCGACGTTTACTTGTTCTGCCGGATCAGCAGGCCATGGTTGACCAGGCCATGTAAAACAGGGTCAAAAAAACAAAAGCCAACTCCAACGAGATGGCCTGGGCGCACGCTTAAGTGTGCCTCGCTTATAGCCTACCCGCCTGAGCGGGCTATACTGCGTTAAATTCAGGCTGCTGTCGTCAGGGGCGCACTTCGTCCCGTGCCGGCTTAAGACAATACGGAGCATGACCGGGAATTGTCGCTCCGAACTAATCCCGGTCGAGACACACTCGGGGCTAAGCCTGTAGCGGTTCCTGCAAGCGGTTTACGGACCCGGGTGCGAATCCCGGCACCTCCACCAATTAACTGGGGACAGTATACCTATTTCCACAATAAGGAAATGCGTATACTGTCCCCGGTTTTTTTATCAGCGGAAGAGTTGGAAGATGAAGATGCCGGCGAGCGAGGCGGCGGCGGCGAAGGCCAGGGCGGGGGCGGCGAAGCCGAATATGGCCAGGCCGACCAGCAGAGAGCCCACCGTTATGTAGACGTAGGGGGCTGCCTTCTTGACTTTCCCGGCCGTCGCCTTTTTCTCGGCCTTGTCCTTTACCTCGGCGGCAGGCACCGCCGCCTGGACGGTGGTCCCGCCCTTCAGCGAAGCCGCCGGGGCGCCGGCGCGCGCGCCGCCGTCGAAAATGTCGGCGCCTGACGCGCCTTTCTTGAGCTGGTCGTAGGCCGTGTCCGCCGCAGCAGGCGCCGCGCAGCACAGCAGCGCGGCCAGTGTCGCAGTTATAATTCTCATGGCGATATAGTATTGCTGAAAAAACGTCTTTTGAAAAGGGGGGCGCGGTTTTTTATATGATTGAGCGGATGGAGGACGGGATCAAAAGAAAAACTCTCGCGGCCGCCGGCCTCGCCATAGCCGCGCTGGCCATAGCCATGCCGGTGCTGAACCCGGACATATACTGGCACCTCTCGGCCGGGCGCTGGATGGCGCTTCACCGCGCGCTGCCTTCGGCGGACTTCCTTTCCTGGACCGAGCGCGGCGCGCCCTGGACCGATTTCGAGTGGCTGTCGCAGCTGGCCTTTTACGCGGCCTGGTCCGCGGCCGGCAAAGCGGGTCTCTTCGCTCTGAAACTGGCCGTGCTGGGGGCCGCTTTCCTGCCTTTCCTCGGCCTGCTGCGCCTGTACGGCCTGGCCTCCGCCGGCTGGTGGGCGCTGCCGCTGTGGGGCCTGGCCCTGTTGCCCAATTCCGACGTGCGGCCGGAGAATTTCAGCGTCCTCTTCTTCGCCCTGCTGCTGTGGCGGCTGGAGAAAAGCCGCGTCTCAGGGCGGGCCTGGCCGTCGGGCGCCGCTGGCTTCGCCGGCCTGGCGGCTTTCTTCGCCGTCTGGGCCAACCTGCACGCCGGCTTCGCCTACGGCATACTGCTGCTGCTCACCTACGCCGCAGGGGCCGCGGCGGACCGTCGTTCCGGCGGGACGCTTTCTACGTGGCCGCCGCTGTTCGCCGCTTTCGCCGCGGCCGCCGGAGCATTGGTAAACCCCTGGGGCTGGCGAATATATTCCGTTCTGATAGAGCACTCAGCCGACGCGGCGTCGCTGTCGCGCTGGCTGGCCGAGTGGATGGCGCCGCGCCTTTCCAACCCGCTGCACTGGCCTTTCTTCGCCATGGCCGCCGCCTGCGCGGCGCTCATGGCCTGGCGCTGGGAGAGGCTCCGCCGCCCGCCGGCCGCCCATCTGGCGGCGTTGTGCTGGCTGGGTTTCGGGGCCTTCTCCCATTCGCGCCACCTGGTGTTCTTCTGCATGGCCGCGCTGGCCTTCTCGCTGGACTCTGCCGCGGCCGTTTACGGCGCCGAAAGGACCGCGCGCGCCGGGCGGGCCCTGCTGGCGGCCGCGCTGCTTTACCTCGCCGCCGCGGTATGGCCGCGCTACCTGGCCTTCGGCGTGAACATAGGCGAGGAAGCCGCCGGCGCGGCCGATTACCTGCGCGCCAACGCGGCCGCGCTCGGCGGGCGCAGGCTCTACAACCCCTGGAACTGGGGCGGCTACCTGGGCTGGGCCCTGCCGCCGGAGTTCGCCGTCCTGCGCCCCGGCGACTTCGAGGCCGTGAAACTGGCCCTTTGCGCGGGGCAGTTGAAGAAAGAGGACCTTTCGGCCGAACTGGCGCGCTACGCCGCGCTGCCCGGCCGCCCTTCTTCCGAGGCGCGCGCACTCTCCGAGCCTGCGCTCCGCCTGCGGAACCGCGCGCACCTCGCCGGCGAGGCCCACCTCCCCCATCACCGCGAAGATCGCGCCGATCGGCTTGCCCGTCAGCGAAGAGGCGACCGCCATGCACAGCGCGAGATCCGCCGCGGGCTCGGAAAGCGTCATGCCCCCGGCGATGTTTATGTAGACGTCCTGGTCGAACAGCCCGAGTCCGACGCGCTTTTCGAGCACCGCGAGCAATAGCGACAGCCTGCCCTGGTCGAC
>DAOPZW010000099.1:0-11385 GCA_035353595.1 Elusimicrobiales bacterium
CAGCACCAGGACGCTGACGCAGACGATGGTGAAGGCCAGCAGGGTGCCGATGGAGACCATCTCTCCCAGCGCGCCTATGGGGAACAGGCCGCCCAGCACGGCGGCTACCGCGCCGGTAGCCATGGTCGTTATGTGGGGCGTGCGGAACCTGGGGTGCACCCGGGAGAAGATCGGCGGCAGCAGCCCGTCAATGGCCATCGAATAGAAAATGCGGGGCTGCCCCAGCAGCAGCACCAGGATCACGGAACTGAGGCCGGCGATGGCACCCAGCTTTATGAAGGGCCTCAGCCAGAACAGGCCCTGGCCCGCGGCGTTGACGCCCACCGCGATGGGATCCGGCACCAGCAGCAGCTTATAGCTGACTATGCCGGTAAGCGTCAGCGCTACCAGGATATAGAGCACGGTACAGACCACCAGCGAACCCAGTATGCCTATGGGCATGTCGCGCTGAGGGTTAACGGCTTCCTGGGCGGCCGTGGACACCGCGTCGAAGCCGATATAGGCGAAGAAGATCACGCCCGCGCCCCTGAAGATGCCGCTCCAGCCGTACTGCCCGAAAGTGCCGGTGTTCTCCGGGATGAAAGGCGTCCAGTTGGCGGAGTTGATATAGGAGAAGCCGAAGGCGATGAACAGCAGCACGACCGCCACCTTTGCCATAACGACGATATTGTTGAAGTTAGCGGATTCCTTGATGCCCACCACCAACAGGGCGGTGACGGCGACGATAATGAACACCGCCGGGAGGTTTATGATAGCGCCGGTGGACGACCAGCCGGCGGCGTGGTCGAAGGTGAAAGGCGCCTGGGACAGGGCGGCCGGAATGCGCAGCCCGACGTCCGCCAGGAAGCTGGTTATGTACCCCGACCAGCCAACGCTGACCGTAGCCGCCCCGAACAGGTACTCCAGGATCAGGTCCCAGCCTATGATCCAGGCCAGGAATTCGCCGATGGTGGCGTATGAATAGGTATAGGCGCTGCCGGCTATGGGGATCATAGCGGCGAATTCGGCGTAGCACAGGCCCGCGAAGGCGCAGCTGATGGCCGAAATGATGAAAGACAGCACGATGGCGGGCCCGGCGTACTGGGCCGCGGCCTGGCCGGTAAGGACGAAGATCCCGGCGCCGATGATACCGCCTATGCCCAGCATGGTGAGGTTGGTGGCGGTGAGCGTGCGCCGGAGCGAATGCTCTTTTTCCTCCGCCTGGGCCAACAGCTGCGTGATGGATTTTTTTGCCCAAATAGACATGCGTTTTTTCTCCTTCTTACCGCCCTCTGCCTAGCCCGTTAAGGCTATAGATAATACTATTTTACGGCGAGCTGTTCAAACAAGGCCGCGAAGGGGTCCGGCGAAGAACGCGGATACGCCTTGCGGCGTTCTGCCACCCGCAAATTACTATAATCTTGTAGCGGTCTGAAAGAAGAGGGGGGAAAGTGAAAACAAAGCCTTCATTAAATTTTTTGTCCGTTTGTTTGTGCGCGTCAGCCGCCTGCTGCGCGCGCGTTTGCGCGGCCGGCGGGCCCGAGGTGCAGATCGTCGCTAAAGCGCCTTACGGGGTGCTGCAGGAGCTCTCCCCGGCCATAACTGTTACTTTCAACCAGCCCATGGCGCCGCTGACCGCCGCGGAAAAAAGCGGCCTGAAATGCCCCGTCGAGGTGTTCGAGGCGCAAGAGGTCGCGGAGGAGAATTATACGGGGCCCGCTGACGCGTCGCCGGAAGCCTTTAAAAAACTTTCCGCGCTAAAGGGCCGCTGCCGCTGGCAAGGCACGCACGTGCTGGCTTTTGAGCCGGCCTCGCCGCTGAAGCCTGCGGCGCTCTACGCGGTGAAGGTCGGAAAAGGATTGAAATCCGAAGTTTCCGGCGGCGAGCTGGCCGGGGACGAGACCTGGTTCTTCGAAACGCCGCGTCCCGCTCTCTATGCCAGCGCGCCGCGCGACAACCAGCGCTGGATAGCGCTGGATTCGCTGCTCTACGCGGCCTTTACGCTGCCCGTGGAGCCGGCGCGCGCCAGAGATGCTGTGGAACTGGAAGGCCGCGGTCCCGGCGGCGAAACGGAAGCGGTCGCGGCCGGAGTGCGGCGGGCCAGGGAAGACGAAGTCCAGAAGCTATGGCCCTATTACCACAATATTTCCACGGCCAACGTGCTGGCCATAAAACCCGCCGGAGGCCTGAAACCGGACTACACATATGTCCTGAAATTCAAAAAAGGCCTGCTGGCGGCCCAGGGCGCGTTGGGACTGGCGGCGGCGCGGGAAGTAGGGTTCAAGACCGCCCGCACTTTCGACCTCAGCGTCATGCCCAAAGAAGCCTGCCTGCCCGCCGGCTACGCCGTCGGTTTCTCGAACCCGGTCCGGGCCGGCGAATTCTATAAGCATATCACGCTGGACCCGCCGGTGAAATTCCCGCTGCGCGAGGGCGACGACGACTACGCGGACGGCGACCAATACGGCGAGAATGAAAATTCCTTCCGCTACCTGCCGGATATCGACTATAAACCGAATACGCTCTACCGCTTTAAAATTTCCGGAGAGCTGGCCGACATTTTCGGCAACAAGCTGGGCACAGACCGCGAGTTCACGGTGCAGACGCAGGATTATTGCCCGCAGTTCACCATGCCCGGCGGCTTCGGCGTGCTGGAAGGCTACCTGCCGCCGCGCCATCCCGCCGAAGCGGTCAATGCGCCGGGCTCGGCCGTAGTAAAAGGTCTTGTCACGCCGGAAGACTTCATTCCTTTCTATCGCGGCGGCATGAAGGACGACAACCTCCTTAAGAACAAGATCGCCAAGAACTGGGAACCCAGCGCCGGCCTGAAGAACACGCGCGTCCGGACTTTCCTCGATTACAGCGACGTGGTCGCCAAAGACCAGGGCGGCCTGCTGTTCGCGCGCGTCACGGGCGCCAAAGGCTACGCCGTTTCCGCGCTGGACGATCTTACGCGCATAGCGCTGACTTTCAAGACTTCACCCGACTCAAGTTTTATCTGGACCAGCTACCTGAAGACCGGCCGGCCCGCGGCCAATATCCCGGTGGAAATACGCGACGACGGGAACAAGGTGCTCTGGTCCGGCCTCACCGACAAGGCGGGCTTCGCCGACGCGCCCGGCTGGCAAAAACTCGGCATCACCGACTGGGCCCGCTGGCGCCGGCCCGACCTCTGGCTGTTCGCCCGCCATCCCAACGGCGCGGCCGTGATGAACTCCGGCTGGTCGCGCGGCATCGAGCCCTGGCGCTTCAACATCAATTACGACAGCTACCCGCGCCCGCGCCGCTACGCCGCGGCGCTGTTCACCGAGCGCGGCATCTACCGGCCAGGCGAGAACGTGAACCTTAAAGGCGTCGGGCGCAAGCTGTCCGGCGGCGACTGGGAAGCGCTGGACATTCCCGTGGTGCAGATCTCCGTCAGAGATCCGCGCGGCAACCGCGTGCTGAAATCCACCGCGCCTGTTTCCCAGGCTTTTTCCTCTTTTGATTATTCTTATCAGCTGGCGGAAACCGCGCCCACCGGCGTGTGGACGGTGGAAGTCTCCGAGCCTTACGATGAGGACCCGGCCGTGGCCGGGGCCGCCGGCGGGGGTGAAGAAGGAGAGGGGGGGGACGGGGAAGGCGCCTACCAGGAAACAGGGGAACGCCCTTTCCGTTTATCCGAAACTTTCCGCGTGGAAGCCTTCAAGCCGGCGGTATTTGAAGTTAAAGCGCAGACGCTTAAAGAGAGCTACCTGCTGGGCGAGAAGTTCAGCGCCGCTATCGAAGGCTGGTATCTTTTCGGCGCTCCGATGAGCGGCAGCCGCGCCGACTGGACGCTGCGCCTGGAGCCCGGCAGCTATTCCCCGCCGGGCTGCGAGGAGTTCTCATTCGGCAGCTACGACTATTCCCAGGGCTTCAGCGGCCAGACCGCAGGGGCCGGGACCGGTGAGCTGGATTCAAAGGGCAAGCTGGAGGCGAAAACGCCGCTGCCCGAAAAACTGCCCGGCTCCGGCGCCGTAAGCGCCACGCTGGAAGCCGGGGTGACCGACCCCGAACGGCAGCGGTTGTTCGGCCGCGCGCGGGCCTGGGTGCACCGGGCCAACCTCTATTTCGGACTGAAAGCTTCCGGCGGCTTCCTCGACGCGGGCAAACCCTGGAGCGCCGGGATAGTGACCGTGCGGCCCGACGGCACCCCCGCGGCCGGCCTGAAAGGCGAAGCGAAACTTATGAAGCGCCAGTGGCTGAGTTCCCGCCGGGCCGGCCTGGGCGGGCGGCTCGAGTGGGTCAGCGAGGTCAGGGACACGCTGGTCTCAAGCTCCGCGTTCACTTCCGACGGCTCCACCTTTACCTGGACCTATGCCCCCGCCGAAGGCGGCTACTATATTTTCACGGCTTCCGGTGCCGACGAGAACGGTCGGACCAGCGCCTCTTCCTTCAGCTTTTACGTGCTGGGCGCCGGCGACGCCTGGTGGGCGCGCGAGGATACGGACATCATAGAAATGACGGCCGAAAAGAATGAATACAAGCCGGGAGACACGGCGCGCATCCTTGTAAAGTCTCCCTACGCGGAAGCGCAGGCGCTGGTAACGGTGGAACGCGAAGGCGTGATGGACCGCTGGACCGTAACCACCAGGGGCGGCGCGGATTTCATAAAAGTGCCTATAAAGGAAAAATACCTGCCCAACGCCTATGTCAGCGTGATCCTGGTAAAAGGGCGCGCACCCGAACAGAAGTATTCCGAAGACGGGGACAAAGACCTGTCGCAGCCGCAGGCGAAGTTCGGCTATGTGAACCTGAACGTCAACCCCGGCGGGCGGCGGCTGAAAGTGGCCGTCAAAAGCGCCAGGCCTAAATACCGCCCCGGCGAGACCGTTGAACTGGAGCTGCGCGCCACCGACGAGGGCGGGCTCCCGGTCGAGGCCGAGGCGACGGTGTTCGCCGTGGACGAGGGCGTGCTGAGCCTGACCGGCTACGCCACGCCGGACCTCTTCTCCCCGTTCTACGGCCCCCGGCCGCTGAACGTGATGACCGTGGATTCGCGCCTGCACGTGATAGGGCAGCGCAGCTACGGCGAAAAAGGCGAGGCGCGCGGGGGAGGCGGGGGCGCGGGCCTGGCAGGCATAGACCTGCGCTCTAGGTTCGTCCCCACGGCTTACTGGAACCCGTCGGTAAAGACCGGCCCAGACGGCTACGCCCGGGTATCCTTCAAGCTGCCGGACAACCTGACGCGCTTCAGGCTGATGGCGGCGCTGTCCGCCGGCAGGCGGTTCGGCTCCGGCGAATCTTCGCTGACCGTGTCAAAGCCGCTGATGCTGAGGCCCAGCCTGCCGCGCCTGGCGCGTCCCGGCGACGTCTTCGACTGCGGCGCGGTGCTGCATAATTATTCCGACCTGGTGACCTCCGCCGCGGTGTCCGTTGAAACCGCCGGCGACGCGGTTACCGTAACCGGCGAACGCCGGCGGGCCGCCTCGGTGGACGGCGGCAAAGCCGAGGAGCTGGCCTGGCGGTGCAAGGCCGAAAAGCCCGGTACAACGGTTTTCAAATTCCGCGCCAGGGCCGGAGCGGAGACCGACGGCCTGGAATGGAAACTACCGGTGCGCGTCTCCGAACCAATGGAATACGCCGCCACCTCCGGCGTGACCGGGGAGCAGGCGCAGGAAAAAATGCTGATCCCCTACAAGGGGGCCCAGGGCGCCCTGACCTTCACCCTTTCCCCGTCCGCGCTGAGCGGCCTGGAAGAAGGCGCGCGCTACCTGCTGGAGTATCCTTACGGCTGCCTAGAGCAGAAACTGTCGCGCGCCATGCCCGTGGTTACCGGCGCCGCGCTGATAAAGGAATTCAAGCTGGGCAGCCTGGGAGAGCTCAAAGCCGAAACGCAGAAAGTGTTCGAACGCATCGGGGAATACCAGCACCCTGCCGGCGGCTTCTGCTACTGGACCGGCTATTGTTCCCAGCCTGACCCGTACCTTACCGCCTACGCGCTGGAAGCCTCGGCGCTGGCGGCAAAGGAAGGTTACAAGACCGATACCGCGGCTATCGCGCGGGCGGCGGAGTGGCTTAAGGGCTACCTGGAAAACCCAAAAAAGGACTGGGCCTACCCTTACAGCGAAAGCGAGGATTACGCCGCGCGGGCTTACGCCGTATACGCGCTGGCGCTCAACGGCAGCCCGATGACGGCCTATTTCAGCCAGCTCTACGAGCGGCGCGGCCAACTGCCGTACCTGGCCCGCGCTTACATGCTGAAATCCGCCAGGCTGCTGCGCTTCGATCCTCGTGCGACCGGCGTGCTGGCCGACGAGATAATGAACCAGGCCCGTTATACGCCGACGCAGATGCATTTCGAGGATATGGAACCGATGACCTGGCTGCACAGCACGGCGGTACAGACCACCGCTGTAATGCTCGACGCCCTGCTCGAGGCCGGCGGCGGCTTCGCCGGCGACGAGAAGGCGGTGCAGTGGCTGACCGCCGAGCGCAAAGCCAAAGGCCGCTGGCGCACCACGGCCGAAAACGCGGCCGCGCTGCGGGCCTTCCAGGGGTATTACCGGCGCTATGAAAAAGCCGCGCCGGACTTCACCGCCCAGGTGACCAAGGCTGGTGCTGCGGCACCGCTGGCTGCGGCCTCGTTCCAGGGCCGGACGCTGGCCGCGGCGGCCAAGTCGGCCGACTTCAAAGAGGTATTCGGAGCAGAAGAGACCGCGAACCTTATCTTCTCCAAAACCGGGACGGGACGGCTCTATTACACCGCGCGCATGGGCTTTACGCCTCCTTTGCGCGATAAGCCTGCCGCGGAAGGGTTCGAGATCTCAAAAACGGTAAAGCCCCTTACCGGGAAGTTCGGGGTTTTAAAAGCCGGGGCCCGCGCCATAGTTACCATAACGGTAAAGACGCCGCAGGACCGCACTTTCGTGGCGGTCAACGATCCCGTGCCCGCCGGGTTCGAAGTGGTCAATACGGCGTTCGCGGTGGAAAGCTCCAACGACGCCGCGGCCCTGGCCGAAGGCGGCGGGCATGGCGGCTGGTGGGGGGAGTTCGAGCGCAGCGAGACTTACGACGACCGCGTGCTGATCTTCGCCGACTACCTGACCAAGGGGGAACATAAGTACTCCTATATCGTGCAGGCAACAACCCCCGGAACCTTCTACGGGCCTTCAACCCTGGTAGAAGGGATGTATGAACCGGAAGTGTTCGGCCGCACAGCGGCCTCCGGCGTGGAGATAGAAAAATGAAGTCCTGTTTCGCCTTAGCGGCCGCGCTGTGGCTGGCCGCGCCGCCGCTGCCAGCCGCGGAGCTTTCGCCGGCGGCGTCCCTGCGCCTGGTTGACCGCAACGGCCGGCCGCTGCGCGCTTATCTAACCGGCGGCGCAACCAGGGCGGAGCCGGTGGCGCTGGAAGAGCTGTCCCCGTGGCTGATACTCGCCACCATAGCCGCCGAAGACCGGCGCTTCTTTACCCATCCCGGCGTGGACCTTAAAGCGGTGGGGCGGGCGCTGTGGCAGAACGCCAGGAGCGGCCGCACCGTGTCCGGTGCCTCCACCATTACCCAGCAGTTGGCGCGCTCACTGACGCCCAGGCGCAAGAGTTTCTGGGGCAAGGCGGGGGAAATGTTCTCGGCGCTGCGCCTGGAGGGCCGGCACAGCAAGGACGAGATCCTGGAGGGCTATCTCAACAGCATCTCCTACGGCAACTTCACCGCCGGAGCGCAGGCGGCCGCGCGCGCCTACTACGGCATTCCGGCGCGTGACCTGACGCTGGCCCAGGCGGCGGGCCTGGCCGGCATTCCCAAATCGCCCGTACTGTACGACCCGGTGCGCCGGCCCAAGGAATTCGCCGCGCGCCGCGGCCTCATCCTGCGCAAGCTGCTTGAGCTGGGCTATGTGGACGGCGAGGCGTACCGCCTGGCGCTGAAAGAGCCGGCGGCCGTAAAACTGCGCAAGCCGCCTTTCGAGGCGCCGCATTTCTGCGCCTATGCTCTGGCAAATTCCGGAGGCCGCGCCGGGGAGATAAAGACCTCTTTGGACCTGTCGGCGCAAGCGGCGGCCGCAAGCGCGCTGGCCAACCAACTGGCCGTGCTGAGCCGCAGGCACAATGTGCGCAACGGCGCGGTGCTGGCGCTGGACAACGCTACCGGCGGGGTGCTGGCCTGGGTGGGCTCCGGTGATTTCTTCGACGCGCGCGGCCTGGGCCAGGTGGACGGGGTAATTGCCCCGAGGCAGCCCGGCTCGGCCCTTAAGCCTTTCCTCTATGCGCTGGCCTTCGCGAAAGGCTTCATGGCTTCAGACCTGATCGCCGACGAGCCGCTGTATGCGGCCGGCGGCTATACGCCGCTCAACTACGACCGCAAGTACCACGGCAAAGTGCGCCTGCGGGAAGCGCTGGCCTGTTCCTATAATATCCCCGCCGTGCGCCTGGCGGAAAAGACCGGCACCGGCGCCTTCCTCGACCTGCTCCGGTCGGCCGGATTCGAGTCGCTGGATAAGCCTGCGGCCTATTACGGGGCCGGGTTGGCCCTGGGCAACGGGGAAGTTACGCTGCTGGAGCTGACCAATGCCTACGCGGCGCTGGCGCGCGGCGGTATATGGCTGCCAGCGGCGTTCGAAGCGGGCCGGCCCGTGACCGGGGCGCGGCGCGTGCTGGGCCGCAACGAGGCGTACCTGGTCACCGACATCCTCGGCGATAATTCCGCCCGCGCGGCCGCTTTCGGCCTGGACTCCCCGTTCAACCTGCCTTTCGATTTCGCCGCGAAGACGGGCACCACCAAGGACTACCGCGACAACTGGGCCGTAGGCTTTACGCCGGAATGGACCATAGGCGTATGGGTGGGGAATTTCGACGGCGCCCCCATGCGCAGGAGCTCCGGCATTACCGGGGCCGCGCCGGTGCTGCGCGAAACGGCCATACGCCTGAAGGAACTTTACGGGTCCACCCGGTTCCGGGCGCCGCCGCAGCTGCGGCGGGCGCGCGTCTGTCCCGAGTCAGGCCTGCTGCCCTCGGCCGCCTGCCCGTCCTCGATAGAGGAACTGTATTTGCCGGGACGGCTGCCGTCGGAGATCTGCGCGCTGCACGGTCCCGCAGCAACCTCGCCCGCGGCCGCCGCGCCGGAGACGGCCGTTAAATACCCCGTTAACGGAGATATTTTCCGCATTGATCCGAACACGCCCCGCGCCGCGCAGGCGATCTTCCTGAAGGCTTCGGTCGACGATCCCGAAGCCGTCTGGAGCGTGGACTCAAAGGAACTGGCCGAGCGCGGTCCCAGGGCGGTTTGGCCGCTCACAGCGGGACGGCACAGCGCCAGTTTCAGTATAATCAGTAACGGGCGCCTGCTCCGGTCCAGGCCGGTGCGCTTCACAGTGCTGCATTAAGCTCGGCCATGAAAACATATATCCTTCTTTTGTCTGCCGCTTTAACCTGCCCCGCCGCGGTATGCGCCGCATCCGCTGCGCAGCCCGAAACCTGCACTTACGAAGTGTTCAACTGGAACATCCATAAGAAGCGGGGCGTGAACATGAAAAGAGTGCAGCACCCTTATTCACAGCTCACCGCCGAGGAAAAAGATCCCGGCACCGGCTGCACCGTGTGCCTGGAAGACCAGCGGCTGCTTAAGGCCGGCGGCCTCGAGCCTTTTTTAGCCTGCAATAAAATAGCGGACAAGTTGCAGGCCCTGCTCGACAACCTGCTCAAGGACGGCGAGCCCGTGCTGGAAATAGTGGCTTACCGGCCCGGCAGGACCAAGAACCCGCTGGACGGCAGCGGCAACCGCACCGGCTTCAGCAACCACGCCTACGGGGCCGCCGTGGATATCAACCGCTCGAAGAACGGGCTCTATGACCGCTGCCAGAAGTTCGGGCCCGGCTGCCGCCTGATACAGGGAGGGGCGTGGAAGGCGGGCGCCAGGGGAGCGCTGACCCGGGATTCAAAAATAACGCAGGCCATGCGGGCCGCGGGCTTTAAATGGGGCGGCGAAATAGAAGGCAACCAGAAAGATTTTATGCATTTTTCACCCAGCGGCTATTAGGAGACCTATGAGAACAACGATCTATTATTATACCGGCACGGGCAATTCGCTGTGGGCGGCGCGCAAGCTGGGCGAGGAGCTTAAAGGCGCCCGCATAGCGGGCATGCGCCGGGCCGCCCCCGAGGCGGCCGACGCCGAAGCCATCGGGCTGGTGTTCCCGGTGCATATCTGGGGGCTGCCGCGCAGGGTCATCGATTTCGTCAGCCGCCTGCCCGCCGGCAGGAACGCCTATTACTTCGCGGTAGCCGTCAACGCCGGCCAGGTGGCCGGCACGCTGGGACAACTGAAAAGGCTGATGAAAGCCCGCGGCCTGAAACTGTCGGCCGGGTTCAGCCTTGTGATGCCCAGCAATTATATCCCATGGGGCGGCGCGGCGCCGGCGCCGGAACAGGCGCAAAGATTCGCCGCGGCGGCAAAAAAGATAAAAGATATCTCCGGGCTTTTAGGGCGGGGGGAAGCGGGGCCGGTGGAAAAGGGCCCGTTGTGGCAGAACCTCCTGCTGTCTGGGCTGTGCTACCGGCTGTCCTATTCGAAGGTGCCGAAACTGGACAAGGATTTCTGGACGGACGAAAAATGCAACTCCTGTTCGATCTGCACCGCCGTCTGCCCCAGCGGCAATATCCTGATGGAAGGCGGGAAGCCGGCGTGGCAGGGACGCTGCGAGCAATGCCTGGCCTGCCTGCAGTGGTGCCCGCTGGAAGCTATACAGTACGGCAAGAAAACTCCGGGCTATGCCCGCTACCATCATCCGGAAATAAGACTTACGGACATGCTGGCCTGATCATTTCACGCCGGGCAGCTTAATACTGACGGGCTGGCCGGCCTGCGCCGAGAACTTCGCGGAAAAATCGGCCATATTCAGCGCCAGGGACAGCAGGCCGCGGGAATTGATATAAGCCAGCGGCGCGCCTTTTTCCACTTCGCCGAAAGTCCGTACAAAAGGTACGTTCAGAACGCGGTCCCCCAGGGTTATGGCCAGCGCGCCGCCTTCTTTCAGCCCGCTTTCCCGCACGGCTTTCTCTTCGATATTCGTCCAGACATTGCCGTAGGGAGTTTCCACCCGCAGCAGGGTGCCGCTGATCGCGCCTGCCGCCGGCGACGCTTCCGGCCAGTTAAGCATTACGGGCGAAGTTATTGCCGGGCCGAACGAGGACAGGAGCGACGGGTCGCGCGCCAGCCACGCCGCTGCCGGGGCGTAGATATCCCGGCCATGGAAAGTGGTGCTCACCGCCTGGCGCACAAAAGAACTGTCTTCTATGGAGACCATCCTGTCCAGGCCTAATTTGCGTATGGCCAGCGTGAAAATGCCGTTATCCGGGCCGACGAAGAAATGGCCGGATCTGGTTTTCAGCGCGGCGCTTTTTCTGGCGGTCCCGACTCCCGGATCTACCACCGCCACGAACACCGTCC
>DAOPZW010000100.1:0-11345 GCA_035353595.1 Elusimicrobiales bacterium
ACCTCGCCGCTGTCGGACAGCGCGGTGACGGTATAGTTGTGCTTTTTCAGCACGGCGGAGATCAACAGTCCCACATTGGGATCGTCATCCACCACAAGAACTTTCTTTCCCGACAAGTTGCCCCCAGAAATCCATCTGTTTGCCGCCAGGTTTAAACCCGGCGGCGGCTTCAAGTAAAATTATAAAACATAATATATAGTAATGCAATGGCGCTATGCGTTAATTCTGTAACTTCTGTTACACAACCCCCTTGACAACGGTCAGGCCGGGTGGTAGAATACTCTTGTCAGGGCTGCCTCCCTCACCTACCCCCCAATAGGCAGCCCTGCCTTCTTTTTATAGGTTTTAGGCTTGCCCCGCCTTTGGATATGAGCAGAAACCTGAAAATTATCCTCCTGTGTTCGCTGGCCGCCGCCCTGGGGCTGGCCGGCGTTTATTCCGCTTTGAGCAGGGCGGAGCGCGCGCGGGAGGAGCAGTTCGACTGGAGCAGCCTGGCCCGGGTCGCTTCCGTAAAAAGCCTCTCCGCCGCCGTCGCCCTGGTGGACAGCCGGCTGGCCGGGCACCCCGGGGATTCGCTGCTGTATTATTATAAAGCCAGGCTTTATTATGAAGCCGGTTTCGCCCGGGAAGCGCTGGCCGAGGCGGACCGCGCGATAAGCCTCGGCTACGCCCAGGAAATGTCCCACCTGTTAAAGGCGCTGGTCTATGGGCGGCTTTACGGCGATCATGCCCGGGAAAAAGAACTTGCTTCAAAGGCGATGAGCTACGACCCCACCTATGACGAAGCCTACCTGGCGCGGGCGGAAGCTAACTATTTCCTGGGAGATTACCGGGCCTGCGCGAAAGACGCCGCGGCGTACGCGCGCCTGGCGCCGAAGGACGCCGCGGGGTATGAGACCGGCCTCCTCTGCCTCGAGCGGACCGGCGACTTCTCCGGCGCTGAAAAAGCCGGCCTTAAGGTGCTGGAGTTAAAACCTAAAAGCCACTCCGCGCGCTGGCGGCTCGGGCGCCTCGACGCCGCCAGGGGACGGCATGAACAGGCCGTAAAGAAATTTTCGGAGGCTATACGCCTGAGCGGCGGCCGCCTGCCTTACTACCTGGACCGGGCCCGCTCCTGCGCCGCCGTAAAGGATTTTTCCTGTTCGGCCTGGGATTACGCCTCCGCGATGGGCTGGAAGGAAGTTTCCGGCTACGCCAGTTATTATTACCTGCTCGGTTCGGCGATGTACCGGGCCGGGGAACTTGAAGAGGCCCTGGACGCCGCCGCCGCGGCCGTAAAAAGAGAACCGGCAAATCCCGACTATTATGAGCTGCGGGGGCGCGTGCTGGCCGACTCCGGCAAAGGCGCCGCCGCAAAAAAAGATTTCCGCAAAATGTCCGTCCTCGCCCCCGCCCGGAAAGCGGAAGCCGAGCTCCTGCTCCGGCAGCTTGAAAAAGAATAAGCGCCCGCTGTGTTTCCCCGCCGCGCCTATAAGTTATAAAATGAATCCCACAATGGAAGACGCGCGCGATCCCGGCGGGAAATTTTATGAGCGGCCTTTGTTCTTCCCGGCCCTGCTGGCGGGGCTGCTGGGGCCGCTGTATATTTACTGTCTGCCGCCGGGGCTCCCGCCTTACCGCGATTCCGGCGAGATGGCCTGCGCCGCCTGGACGCTGGGCATCGCGCACCAGCCCGGGTACCCGCTGTACATAATCACCGCCAAGCTGTTCTCCCTTATCCCGCTGGGCAATCCCGCCTGGCGCCTGGATCTTTTTTCAGCCGCCGCGGGACTGGCGGGGCTCCTCGTTTTCTGGCGTTTCGCGGCGCGGTCATTTTCCCCCCTGGCGGCTTTTTTCGCGGCGCTGACGCTGGGCTTTAATTTCACGCTGCGCACCGTTTCCAGCGTGCCGGAAATGTACGCGCTCAATTTCTTTTTCGCCTGCCTGCTGCTCGCGGTCTCCGCCGCCGGCCCCGGCGAGGACGGCGCCGCCCCCGCCCCGGTCTTTCTGGCGGCCTTCCTGCTGGGCCTGGGCATGGCCAACCGCATGGACCTGCTGCTGGCCGCGCCGGCGGTCCTGCTCCTGCTCTGGCCGGGGATAAAGGCGGGCGGGCCGGCCGCTTTCCTTAAAGCGGTCGGTTTCGCGCTGCTGGGTTTTTCTTTGTATTTTTTCCTGCTGGTGCGCTCCGCGGGCAACCCCCTTTTCGACTGGAGCCATCCCGCCGAACTGAAAACTTTCCTGGCGGTCATCACCCGGAAAAGCTACGGCTCGACGCTGGACCTGATCTCCCAGAGTTACGCCGCCGGCGAGCTGTTCCTGCCGAACCTCAAATGCTACGCCCTGCATTTGTGGGAAAATTTCAGCCTGTCGCTGCTGCTGTGCGCGGCGGGCGTTTACGCCGAGTGGCGCTCGAACCGCCGCCGCTGCCTGGCGGTGGCCGCGCTTTTTCTTTTCCCCGGCCCGGTCTTCCTTTATATGGCCAATATGCCCCCCAATCCGCACGCGCTGGCCATTGTTGAACCGTATTATCTGCTGCCGGACCTGGCCGCCGCGGTCTGGGCCGCCGCCGGGTTCTTTTATCTCTGGGGAATTTTTCCGAAGGCGCGGCTGCCGCTGGCGCTGGGCGCCCTGCTGGCCGCCGGCCTGGTTTTTTCCAAAGGGGCGCACGGGGCGGACCGGCGCCTGCTGTTCGCCGCCGAGGATTACGCCGCCGACGTAGCGCGTACCGCGCCGCCGGGCTCGGCCGTGGTGGCAAAAAAAGACGTGCAGCTGTTCTCCCTCTGGTATCTGCAGGCGGTGGAGGGCCGCCGGCCGGACCTGAAGCTGGTGTCGCAGGGCCTCAGCGGGGCGGCCTGGTACGGCGCGTCCAATAAATTACACCGCCCCGGCCTTTCCCTTTTCAATCTTAACGCGGGCGGCGACCGCGCCTGGTCCTCTTTCGCCGCGGCCAATCCCGGCGGCGTATACGCTACCATGGACGCGGAGGTGCCGCGGGGCGTGCCGGCGCGGCCGGCCGGCCTGCTTAACGAGCTTTATCCCTCCGGCGCGCCGCTCTCGCCGTGGGCTTTTTATTCGCTGGGGCGCTTCGGTACCGACTACAGGGATTTTTTCGACAGGGACCTGGGGACCTCCTACGCCCAGGCGCTGCTGGCCGGAGCGGTATACCAAAATTCCGCCGGCGGCCTGGACGCGGCCGGCCTGGCGGCGCTGCGCCGTACGCGGCTGCTCGACGCGGATATCCCCGACGCGCCGCTTTACGAGGGCTTTTATTATTCGGCGCGCGGGGACTGGCCCGCGGCCGGGGCGCGCTTCAGGGAGTCGGCCGATGTTTATGAGCGGCTTTTCGCGCTGAGCGAAAAGTACCGTTCGCTCCCCTCCTTAAAGCAGGGGCTGGCGGCTTCCAGCGCCTACGCCTGGCTTAATTACGGCGTCGCCCTTGAAAAGGGCGGCGACAGGTCCGGCGCGGAGCGCGCTTACGTTTTTGCGCTGGAACGCAATCCCGCGCTGGCCGAAGCCCATTATAACCTGGCTATACTTTACTGGAACCGCGACTGGCCGCGCGTAATGCGCGAGCTCCAGGAAACCCTGCGCCTGAATCCCTCCCACGCCGGGGCCGCGCGCTACCTGGCGCAAATAAAACAGCCGTAAGACGCTGGTCTGTACGGCTGCCGTCGCTGTCGGGGGCGCTTTATCTGGGCAGGTAGTTGTAGCGGAACTGGAACATTCCCATCAGGTCCCAGCCGCCTTTGAAGCTCAGGTAAGAAACCTCGAAATTAAGCTTAAGCAGCGTGCCAAGGTGGAAATTGATAAGCTTCGGAGCCATCGGCGCGCCCTGCGGCATCATTATTTCAACCCCGATCGGAGAGTCTTTTTTCGGCAGCCACATAAAGCCGCCGAAGAGCATCCCGGTCGGGATCTGCACCGCCGCCCTGGGATCCGCGTTGCCCTGCGACATGTTTATGGCTTCCTTGGAAAGGAATTCGGACAGGCCATAAATGATCTTCGGCATGTCTCCGTCGGAGTAGCCGGCGTTCACGAGGAACTTAGGGTGCAGGCGCTTGGTGAGCGCGATATAGGCGTTGGCGGACGTTTCGGTGGTTTTCCCGGAGGCCTTGATCGTGAAGGTCAGGGCGGACTGGGGCGCGTCGCGGAACTTCACGATGCCCTGCACGCCGGCGGCCATCGCGGGCCGCCAGGTCCCTTCCGTCTGTATCTGCATCTTGGTGTCGGCCGAAAGCAGCCAGATGCCTACGCGGTCCAGGTAATTCTTTTTTTCCACGGTCCAATCGAAGGAGTTCCTGCCGTAGAGGCGCCCTATATAATAGGCGGCGTTAACGTCGAGCCCCAGCCCGATGGCGTTCTTTCCTTTGCCGCGGTAGGCCGTGGGCATAAGGACGATGCCGCTCAGCGGCACTTTGCCTGTGTCGTAGACCACCGGTTTCGAGGGGCCGGTCTTCTGCTGCCTGGGGGCGGCGGTGGACGTGAAGATGCCGCCGGCGGTGGTGGTGCTGGGCGCGGGGATCACGCCGATGAGCTGCGCGGCGGCCGGCAGGGAAAAATTAAGGGCGCAAAGAAGGCCTAAAAGTAATTTCATAAGAATACCGCCGCAGCCGCGGCCAGTCGGGTCAGGAGGTTAGCTTCCAGCCCTGCCAGCGCGTCGTCCATAATTATACCAAAACCCCCGCTCAGCGAAGTTTCCAGCTTTTTGATCGGCCAGGGCTTGAGCGTGTCCAGCGCGCGGAATATTATAAAGGCGCAGATAAGGTTGAAGGGGCTGCGGTCCAGGAACAGGATGGCCGCCCAGTACCCGAATATCTCGTCTATCACGATGCGCGGATCGTCGTGGTTGCCGTAGCTCTTCTCCGCCAGGCCGGCGATCCAGACGGAGAAGGGCAGGAAAGCCAGCAGGAACAGCGCGAAGTACGCCCGGCTCTCAGGCAGCAGCGGAACCAGGGCCAGCGCCACCAGCGTGCCGGCGAACCCGGAGCCGGTAAATTTTTTGAAGCCGGTAATGCGGGCGGGGATATGGCTTATGAAGCCGCCGCTGGCCAGCCCCCTTACGAGGAGATCTTTCAAAGTGTTTTGCGTTCTGTCCACGATTTTGAAAGAAGCTGGCGGTGGTTGTACAGGTACAGGCCGCCGCTGAACATGGTGAACGCCGCGGCGAAAACGGTAAGCCACCACACGATAGCGGGCGTCAGCGCCGGCAGTTGGTCGATCGGAGCGGGCATGGGCGTGGTCTTTGACCAGACCGTTATTATAAGCAGCACCATTATGGTGAAGGCGGCGATCAGCTGTATTGTGGTCTTGATCTTGCCGCTCTTTTCCGCTTTCAGCACCTCGCCGTTGAGCGCGGCCAGCACCCGCAGGGTAGAGATGGTCAGTTCCCGCAGCAGTATCAGGAAGACCGCCCAGAGCGGCACTCCCAGTTCCTTTATCGAGGCGAAAGCCAGGAAAGCCGCCATGACAAGGAGCTTGTCGGCGTAGGGATCCGCGATGGCGCCGAAAGGCGTAGTGGTCATCGTGCGGCGGGCTATGGCCCCGTCTATGCCGTCGGAAATAGAGGCTATCGTCAGCAGGACCAGGGCGGTGATCTCCGCCCAGAGAGAGCCGGTGATGATCATCACGAAGATGACCAGGCTCAGTGCCATCCGGGACATTGTTATGCGGTTGGCAAGTGTCATTGTTTTGTCTTCATCTAGTTTTTAAGCTCCAGTACTTCCGTCCCTTTCGGCGGCGAAAAATTGAACAACTCCTTCGCTATAACGCCGTTCTTCTCGGCGTTGTGCAGACGCGTCGTTATCAGGGTGCTGTCCACCTCCAGCGACGCTTCCGCCGGGAAGTAGTCGGTGGCGGAGAGGCGCAGTGTAAGCGTATAAGCGCTGCCGGTGCGGGGCGTGAGGACCAGGGCGATGAAGCCGTCTTTCCCCCCTTCAGTGGCGGTCGCGTTATTCTTCGACGCCAGCGAGGAATAGTTCCCGAAATCCAGGATGCCGGAGAAGTTCTGGTCCTGGGTCCGGCGCCAGGCGTCCCAGGTGGTGCGCACGGCCTGGTTGTCCGCCGGTTTGTAGATCCAGATGTCGGTCTTATCTGTGACCACTATCTGGCGCGCGGGCTTTGAATGTTCTATCCTCAGGAAGTTGGGTTTGACATAGTTCAGCGAGCCTTCGACGGATTGCTTGAGCCCGGCCTCGCGGAAGTTTATTTCCTGCGTGAACCCGGCCTTAAGGGTTTCAAGGCGGGCGTCCCAGTCCGCCAGCTTTTTCAACGCTTTTTTAGCCAGCTGCGCGGCCTCGCTGACCGCGGCAGGCTGCACAGCGGCGGGCGCCGCCGTCGAGACGGCCGCGGCATGCGCTTTCCCCGCGGGTGTTTTTGCCGCCGGCGCTTTCTGCGCGGCGGCCGGCATTGCCAGGCAAAGGACTACGGCGATAACAGGCAGGTTCCTCATAGGTCGGTTTCCTCCTCATCGTGCGGCGCTTTCGCGGCCACCGGCGTCAGCGGGGAGACCGGCTGTATGGCGTCCCCCTCGTGGGCTCTCAGGTGCGCTTCGATCTTTTCAAAATAGATCTCCCAGCGGTTGGAGCCTTCGGGCTTCTGTATGAAATTCCCCACTTCGAGGATGCTGAGTATATTGGTGGCCCTGGAAGACGAGCCGAAATGCGCCTTCAGCAGGTCCTGCGAGACGCGGCGGCGGGCGAGCACCAGCCGCAGCGCCGTAAGCAGTTCCTCGGAAGAACTGCCCTTGCCGGAAGCGGCGCCTTCCTCTTCTTCTTCCAGCGGGACATAATGCGGCTTGCCCTGCGTCTTGAGGTACTCCACAACTTTGTTTATCTCCGCCTCGGAAACATAAGCGCCCTGTATGCGCAGCGGCTTGGGCGAGGCCGTGGTGAGGTAAAGCAGGTCGCCTTTGCCTATAAGCGCCTCGGCGCCGCCGCTGCCCAGGATCACGCGGGAATTGGTGGAGGAGGTCACCTGCAGCGCCACCCGGGAGGGCAGGTTGGCTTTGATCACGCCGGTGATCACGTCCACGGAGGGCTGCTGCGTGGCCAGCACCAGGTGTATGCCCACCGCGCGGGCCATCTGGGCCAGGCGCTGGATGTTTTCCTCGACGACATTCTTGGCCTGCACCATCAGGTCTGCCAGCTCGTCGATAACCACGACGATATGATATTCCTGGGGCTCGTTGTTTTCCTTGGCCCACTTGTTGTAGCCGTTTATATTCTTTACGCGCGCCCGCTCAAATTTCTTGTAGCGCTTCATCATCACCTTGGTCAGCGCGATCAGGGTCTTGGCCGCGTCTTTGGCGTCGGTGATCACGGAGACGCGGTCGGGCGTCTCCTTCGGGTCGTAAAGGTAGGGAATGTCCTGGTAGGAGGAAAGCTCCAGCCGCTTCGGGTCGATAAAGACGAATTTAAGTTCGTCCGGGGTGCGGCGGTACATCAGTGAAAGGATCAGAGCCTGCAGGAAAACGCTTTTTCCGGAGCCCGTGGAGCCGGCCACCAGCAGGTGGGGCATCCCTTCCAGGTCCGCCATCGCCATCGAGCCTTCGGCGTGGCGCCCTATCGCGAAAAGCAGCGGCTCCTTGCGCTCGTTGAACTCCGCGCTTTCCAGCACTTCGCGCAGGCCTACCTTGGCGCGTTTCAAATTCGGGATCTCAAAGCCTATCGCGGACTTGCCGGGGATAGGGGCTATCACGCGTATCCCCATGGCTTTCATGGCCAGCGCCAGATCGTTGGACAGCGAAACGATGGAACTGATCTTCACGCCCGGAGCCGGCGTAACCTCGTAGCGCGTAATGACCGGGCCCGGGTAAATACCGGCTACGTGGGCGGAAATGCCGAAGCTCTTCAGCGTCTCCTCCAGCTTCATTTTCTGGGTATCCATCTCTTCGTCGGACGGTCCGACGAAGCCCTGGTCCGTTACGGGGCCGAGCAGGTCCGTGGTGGGCAGTTTGAAATCTTTGAAGTGCAGCTCGACCTTGACGGGCTTGCCGTCCTTGTCTTTCGCCGCTTCCTGTACGGCAGCGGGGCCGGGAGTTTTACTGACCGCTCTTTCCTGGACCATGGCCGGGCGCACGATCTGCGTTTTCGGGGGAACGTATTCAGGCTGCTGCCGGGCTTCCGGCTTCGTCATCGCCGCTGGGGGCGGTTCGGGGATGGGTTTCGCGTCGTAGGCGGGACCTTCGGCCTGCTCTTTCTCCGAGATGTTCTTCAGCCTGGAAGTGAGCTCGCGGCGCGCGGAAAGCCAGTCGCGGTAATCGGCCGCCAGGGTTGCGGAGACGGTTTTAAGCAGGCGCTGCCAGGAGATCTTGAACAGCAGCTGTACGCCCGCGAAAAGAATTACGGCCGAGGCCAGGGCGGCGCCCATCGGGCCCAGGATCTTTGAAAGGAGCTGCTCCAGGAAATAGCCGAGCCAGCCGCCGGCGACGTTCCAGGAGCCCTCCCACGGGCCGAACTTCGTGCTGAGCAGCTGTATGCCGGAGGAAACGGCGCCCAGCGTCAGCAAGATGCCGGCGGTGAGCGTGAGCACACCCTTGTGCGGCTTGTTGACCTTCAGCAGTATTGCCACCAGGCCATAGAGGAAAATGAAAGGGAAGAGATAGGCGGTTTTGCCGAGGAAGGCGAGGAAGGCCGCGGCCACGGTGTCGCCCAGCGCGCCGCCCGAGCCGTCGGAACCGAACAGCACCCAGGCCAGCCAGAGGGTGGACGCGAAAGCCCCAACCCAGTACAGCGCGTAGGCGAACGGGGAAGTTTTTTTTCTGCCCTGTGCCGTAACTCTGTTTTTCCCGAAATGGCGCATGGTCGCTGGCATTATGGCCCGTGTAGATAGTTGAGAGAACCTGGAGCGCGGCTAAGCCTCGCGGCAGGCCGCTGTCCTAATTCTTGTCCGCAAGGACTACCCTGAAATTGAGTTCCTTGGGATAGAGCCCGATCTTGCGCTCCGCGGCCAGCCAGCCCAGCGCCATGTACAGCGCCGAGCTGGAAAGGTGGAGCTTCAGCTTCAGGTCCCAGGAGGTGGCGTCGCCGCCCGCTGCCTTGAGGGCCTCAAGCACGTTCCCGGCCGTAGCCCCCAGTGTGTCGGTGTATTTGGCTGAGTCCTGCATATCAGTTCTTCACCAGGAAAAGCGGGGCGTTCGGTTCAACGAGCTTCCCGTTCTCGAGCAGCACTTTCTCGATCACGCAGTTGGCTTCGGCTTTTATCTCATTGAAGACCTTCATCGCTTCGATGATGCAGATCACCTGGCCTTCCTTTATGGCGTCCCCCTCCCGCACGTAGGGCGGGCTCGAGGGCGTGGGAGCGCGGTAAAATATTCCCGACATGGGCGCTTTTATGGTTTCGCCGCTGTGCGCCGGGGCCTGCGCGTTCGCCGGGGCGGACTTGGCGGCCGGGGCGTGCGCCGAAGGGGCGAAGACGGGGATCTGGTGCACGGCGGTGCTGTGCTTGCGCACCAGTTTTATATAGGTATTGTCTTTGGAAAATTCGATTACTTCCAGCTTATTGGAATTCATGAACTGGTAAAATCTCTGAACCTGGTCGAAAGCTGTTTCCTGGGGTTTAGCTGTCTTTTTCATCGGTGCCTCCAGTATATATTCCGGCCCCCGCGTTGGACGCGGGGGCCGGATCCTGTTTACTTCTTTACGGGCTGCGCTGACTGCTGCAGAAGGACGCGGCGGGAGAGGCGGTACTTGCCGTTGTTCTCCTCGATGCATTTTACTTCTATTTCCTGGCCCATCTTCAGGACGTCTTCCACGCGGTTGATCCGCCTGGTGTCGATCTCGGAGATGTGCAGCAGGCCTTCTTTGCCGGGCAGCACTTCCACGAAGGCGCCGAAGTCCACGATGGAGACTACGCGGCCTTTATAGGTTTTTCCCACTTCCACTTCCATGCTGAACTGTTCCACCATGGATTTGGCGGCGTCGAGGCTCTTCTTGTCGGCGCTGGAGACGAATACTGAACCGTCGTCCTCGACTTCGATGTTGGCGCCGGTGCGCTCGATAATGCCGCGGATGTTCTTGCCGCCCGGGCCGATGAAGGCGCCGATCTTGTCGCGGGGGATCATCAGCTTCACTATGCGGGGCGCGAACTCGGAGATGTCGGCGCGGTGCGTCGGCATGGCCTTTTCCATCAGGTCCAGGATGTGGTTGCGGCCGCGGGTGGCCTGCTCGATGGCTTCCTTCATTATGTCCATCGGGATGCCGGTGGCGAGCTTCACGTCCATCTGGAGCGCCGTCACGCCTTTGCGGGTGCCGGTGATCTTGAAGTCCATGTCGCCGTAGTGGTCTTCCAGGCCGGCGATGTCGGACAGCACGGCGAACTTCTTGCCGTCGGTGATGAGGCCCATCGCTATGCCGGAGCAGGCGGCCTTCATGGGCACGCCGGCGTCGAACAGGCTCAGCGACCCGCCGCACACGGTGGCCATCGACGAGGAGCCGTTGGACTCCAGGATGTCGGACACGAGGCGGATGGTATAGGGGAACTGCTCCTCGGTGGGCAGCAGCGGCAGCAGCGCGCGCTTGGCCAGGTGGCCGTGGCCTATCTCGCGGCGGCCGGGGCCCCTGTCGGGCTTCACTTCGCCTACCGAGTAGCTCGGGAAGTTGTAGTGCAGCATGAAGCGGTCGAAGGTCTTGCCTTCCAGCGCGTCCAGCATCTGCTTGTCGTCGGAGGTGCCCAGCGTGGTCACTACCATGGCCTGGGTCTGGCCGCGGGTGAACACGGCGGAGCCGTGCGTGCGGGGCAGGTAGCCCAGGTCGATGTTGATCTCGCGGATCTCGTCGGTCTTGCGGCCGTCGGTGCGCAGCATCGTCTCGAGGGTCATCTTGCGCCACACGGTGTGGAGCACGTCCTCGAACACGGTCTTGGCCTGGTAAGAGGCCGTTTTGTCCTCGGGGTACTTCTCCGTCATCGCCGTGTAAGCTTTTACGCGGATATCTTCGAGGGCTATTTCCATGGCGCGCTTAGCGGGCTTGGAGGAGAGGATGCGCTCGATCTCGGCCTTGACCATCGTTTCGACGGCGGCTTTAAGTTCGGCTTTGATCTCGGGAGTGGCGATCGCGGCCTTGGCTTTGCCTACCTGCTCTTTCATCTTGAGCTGGAGCTGGTTGAGCTTCTCGAGCTCGGGCCTGGCCGCTTCCATCGCCGCGATGAGGTCGGAGTTGGGCAGCTCGTTGGCGCCGCCCTCGACCATCAGGATGCCCTGCCGCGTGCCGCAGATGACCATCTCCATCTCGGAGACGGCGCGCTGCTCGTTGGTGGGGTTCATTATGAACTTGCCGTCTATCTTGCCGAGGCGCACGGCGGACACGGGGCCGTTCCACGGGATGTCGGAGATCATCAGCGCCGCCGAGGCGGAGTTGATGGCCACGACG
>DAOPZW010000101.1:0-11308 GCA_035353595.1 Elusimicrobiales bacterium
CTGCTGCACGCGCCGGGCGGCGCGGACGAGTCGGTGCCGGTGCGCGGCCCGCTGTGGCAGCTGGGCGTCTCGGCCGTAGTCTTCGTCATCACGACGGTCAGCATAGGCACGTCCATCTCTACCATAGCCAAGAACCAGCAGCAGGCCATGCTGGGCGGCTTCATGTTCCTGTTCCCGGCCATTTTGCTCTCCGGCATCATGTTCCCGGTGGAGAGCATGCCGCGCGCCATCATGGGCGCCGCGTACCTGGACCCGCTGCTGTATTTCATGCGCATCCTGCGCTGCGTGATGCTGAAGGGCGACGTCCCTTATGTTTTCTGGGCCAACCTCGGGGCGCTGGCGCTGATGGCCGCATTCGGGGCGGGCCTGGCCTACAACCGTTTCAAGCAGACTTTAAACTAGCGGGAGGAAACAACATGAAAGAGACGAAAAAAGAGGACCTTAGGGGCAAGGCGCTGAAAGCCAGGGAACTGGTTGACTACGACAAGGGCGCGGTGGTCAGCCGCACGATCATCGAGAAGAAGACAGGTACGGTCACGATCTTCTCCTTTGACAAGGGCCAGGGCCTCTCCGAGCACACCGCCCCGTTCGACGCGCTGGTGGAGGTGCTGGACGGCGAGGCTGAAATAACCGTAGCCGGCAAACCGAATAAAGTAAAGGCCGGGGAAATTATTATCATGCCGGCCGGTAAGCCGCATGCGCTGAAGGCCGTAAAAAGATTTAAAATGGCGCTGATAATGATAAGGTCCTGAGCGGGAACGCTCCCGTGAACACACCGGTCTGAAACAGGAGCGCGACAAAACTTCAAAAACGAGCCCACTTTTTGTATTATAGCGGTAGGGGCGGCGTTTTTTGCGGTCATAAGAGGGTAAGCCGGAGGGATATCGATCATGAATAAAAAAAATAAAACAGCGGTCTTGATTGCGGTGCTGTTCCTTTTCGCCGTCAGCGGCTGGCGCGGCCTGGCCTCCGCGCAGGCTGCGGCCGGCGCAACTCCGGCGGCGCAGCCCGCCTCGGCGGTTTTGCCTCAGGCGGAGCTGAAACTCGAGAAGCTCGACCTGACCGCGGCGGTCAAGGACATCAACGCGATGGACGCCGCTTCGCAAGGCGAGCTGTACCGTGCGCTGGCCGATATTTATTTCAGGGCGCAGAAACTGGATAAGGCTATAAGCCTGCTTGAAACTTACCGCAGCCAGGGGGGGCTTAGCCAGCCCATTCTTTATAACCTGGCAACCTTCTATACGCAGCGGGGTGCGATCTCGCAGGCCATCGAGGTCTGTGAGGCAATGATAAAGGCGTCCCCTCAAAATTCAGCCCCGGCCGCCGCGATGCTGACAACCCTTTACCGCCAGAAGGGCGACATGCTGAAAGTCGGCGCCCTGCTGGAAGCGCAGGCCAAGGCGTCCCCTGCTGATCCCGCGCTGTTGAACCAGCTGGCTGTTTTTCACTATGAGCAGGGGGATTCCGTGAAGGCAGAGGAAGCTATAAAAAAATCCATCGCCATACTGCCCCTGGTGGATTCCTACAGGCAGCTGGCGCAGATAAATCTCCGCCAGGGCAGCCTGGATAAGGCTATCGCGACTTTACAGGAGGGGATCAAGAAGCTTCCCGGCGATGAAGTGGCGCTGACCATCATTATGAATGATCTGTATATGTTGACCGGGCAGCCCGACAAGGCCATAGCGGTATTATCCGAAGCCAGTAAAAGGCTGCCTGCGGGCGTTTTTGAATTTACGATACCGCTCAGCGAGATCTACTTGCGCAGGGGGGATCTGGAAAAAACCGAAGCTTTGCTTAAAAACCTTCTTTCAACCGTCACCGACCCGGCCCGTAAGGAGATCATCCAGCAAAGGATTAACGCCCTTCGAACCGGAACAGCGCAGCCGGCGCCGGGAGCGGTACCTGCTGTCAGATAATCCGGGCTCAGCCGGGAAGCGTCAATTGCTGCGGGCGGCCATAAGGGCCGCCCGCTCATTTATGCCCGCCAGGTTCTTTTCGGTCTTGCCGGAAGCGCGTGCCTGATTTTCAGCCGGCGCGCAAACCAGTTGAAAAATAAGCCTTGTTTATGCTAAAAAAGGGTTGCCGGCCTGGTTAGCCGGCATTGTCCCAAAACCTCCGGGTTGGCGGCCGCTGAGGCGCCGGGGCAAGAGTCTGCTGCGGGATAAAAGGGGGGAGTATGTTCAATTGTAAAAGATACTTTGGTACGGCTGTTTCTAAAGGGGCGGCAGCCTGTATGCTGCTGGCCCTGACGCTGGGCGGCTGTTCGCGCCGCAACGAAGCTACGATCGGCACTCCGGAGAACCCGCTGGCGGTGCTGCTGTCTCCGGCGCATGCGCCGGCTTCGGCGGACGCGCAGGCGTTCCTGAAAAAACACCTCGAGACCGCCACGGGCATGACCGTAGAGATAAAAGTGGCAGAGTCGCCTGCCGCGGCCGTCAATAAGTTCAGCGCCGGCCTGACCGACGCCGGCGTTCTTACGCTGGAAGAATACCTGGTGGCCAGGGAAGAGTACAATGTGCGCCCGATCCTGCAGGCCCTGCGCGGCGATAAGCAGGACCAGTATGAGGGGGCTCTCCTGACGAAAGCCGCCGGCGGGGCTAAGAGCGTTACCGACCTGGCCGGGAAAAAAGTGGGCTTCGTCGGTCCGTATTCCGTAAGCGGCTTTACGCTGCCCGCCGTTTATCTGGAGAAAGCCGGCGTTAAAGTTATGCCGGTGTTCTTTCTCAGCCATGAACAGAACCTTGCCAAGCTTGTCGCCGGAGATGTTTACGCGGCGGCTACCTACGCCCGCCAGGCGGCGCGCGGTCCGGACCTGAAGATCCTGGCAGTTACCGGGGTGGTGCCCAATGAACCGGTGATCGTAAGGGGCAGCTTGAGCAAAGAAAAACGCGGGGCGCTCAAAGCCGCTTTCCTGACCCTGGGCGATACTCCCGAGGGGCGGCGGGCCCTGGGCGCGGTGGCGGACATCACCGGCTTCCGGCCCGTGGACGACGCGGTATACAAGCCGCTGCATGAACTTATCCTCTCGGAGAACAAGACCGTGTATGACCTGGTGCCCGGAGGCTGGGATATTTACAGGCTGAACCAGCCGTACGTACCCGACCGGTAAAAAGCGTAGCGGCGGCGGTCGGCGCGGGCGCCGCTCAGGCGCAGATCGGCGGCAATAAAATGACCGCGGGGATCCCGCGGCCATTTTATCTTTGCGGGCCCTGCGGCCGGCAAGTTCTTCTTAAACTTCGCTCTCCGCCAGCGGGCGGTGCTCCTGCGCTTCTCCGGTATCCTTCTTCCTGAGCGGAGTTTCATTCCACAGGCGGGTCATCAGCAGCGCGCCTATCAGCGAGAAGGGCATTATCATGTAGGTCCAGGAGCCCCAGCCCCATTTGTCCAGGAAATGACCCATCAGAAAGCCGGTGAGGCCGCTGGCCAGGTACTGCACGCCGTCGAGCAGGCCCGCCACGGTGGAGGCCGCCCTGGTGCCGCCGAAGTCCATGGAGGCGGTGCCGGTGAGCATCCCGTGCACGCCGAAGATCCACATGCAGGCCACCCCGATCATGAACGAGGCCACCGCCGGGCTGGCTGTCCGGCCCAGGATGAACAGCGAAACTATCTGCCCCAGGTAGAAGATGAAAGCCACGGGCGCCCGCCGGGAGTGGAACCATTTGTCGGACATATAGCCGCACATCATGCCGCCGGCTATGCCGCCCACGGTGATGCCGGCGCTGGCTATGGAGAAGAGCGTGGTGCCGTGCTGGATCTTGTGCACTTCGCTGAGGAAAGGCACGAACCAGAGCAGCAGGCCCTGGCGCACGAAGCCGGTGCAGAATTCCGAGACGGCCAGCGTAACGATCACCGGGTTGGTCAGGATCCGGCGCGACAGTTCGCCCAGCTTCAGCGGGGTATCCTTGTCCGCCTCGTGGGAAGAGGCGTCGCCCGTATTGAAATTTTCAAAGCCGGCGGCTTTCGGGGTGTCTTTCACCAGGAGCAGGTCCACCAGGAACATTATGAAGATGGCGCCTGAGGGTATCAGGAACACCATGTACCACGGCAGCACGGACAGGATCCAGCCGCCCACGGTCATGGCCAGGAAGTAGCCGCCGGAGATCATTATTCCGAAGATGCCGCCGAACACGCCGCGCTCCTTGACGTGGAACCAGGGGGCGTTCACTTTAACCACGGACAGAGCGCCGAAGGATTGGAAATACTGGTTGACGGCGTAGAGCAGCGACATGCCGACTACCAGCTTGGTGGCCCAGCCGTTGAGGAACAGCAGGCCTATCACCAGGTTCAGCAGCGCCGCGCCCAGAGCCCCGAACAGGATGGCTCTCTTTCCGCCTATGCGGTCGGCCAGCGGGCCGTTGAACATGACGGACACGGCATAGGTCCAGAAACCGGCAGTGGCGATAATGCCGAACTCGGCCTTGCTCAGGTGGAACATGTCCATCATGGTTTTGGAGGCTACATTGAGGTTGTAGCGGCCCATATAGAAGGTGGCGTAGGTGAGGCCCAGCGGGAACCAGTTCATGAACCGGCGGCGGCGGTATTCGGAAGAATGGACGGGGGCTTCGGACATTTGAGCTCCTGTTGTGCGGAATATGGATCAGGTCAAATTATATAACTTTGGGAAATCCGGGCATGTAAATTCTGTGTAAAGAAAAGCCCCGTCCGCGGCGCGGACGGGGCTTTTCAGCGCCTGCTCCAGGTAAGTTTAGAACTTGTAGCTTACGCTGAGGGCGGGCAGCATGGCTGACGCGTAGTATTTGCCGTTCAGCACGTTGCCGAGAGAATCGTCCTGGATGCTGTGGGTGATATTCCGCTCCAGGAACTTCAAATACATATAAGAGGCGTCTACGGTCAGGCTGCCCTTCGTATAGCCGCCGCCGACGGAGAAGGCGAGGCGGTCGGCATCCGGTACGCGGGTTTCAAAGTATTTCGCTTTGACGGGATTCATGTCGTAGAAAATACCGGCGCGGGCTTTCCACGCCTCGGAAACCTTGTACTCGGTGCCCAGGCGGAAGGCCCAGACGCTCATCCAGTTCTTATAGTCTATGCTCTGTTTTGCCGCATTAGCGTTGTTCGTGTAGTCTATGACCAACTTGCGGTAAGTGGTCCAGTTGGTGTAGTCCGCTTCTCCAGAGAAGGTCCAGTTATCGGAATACTTGTAAGAGGCACCGGCCTGGAACATGTCCGGCAGGGTGATTGTGGTGTTGGCATCCCGGTTGGTAATGCCTGCAATCGGCAGGTCAATTTTTCCGTCGACATCAATTCTTACTTTGCTGCGGAAGTTAGCGCCGAACTGCCATTTGTTGTGCTTGTACATGGCTGCGGCGTTATATCCCACGCCCGTGCCGTCCCCTTTAAGGGTCTGCTCTGCGGTTGCGGTGGCCATCTTGTTCATGGTCGCGTCCAGCTGAACATAGCTGGCGCCGCCGGCCACGGAAAGGTTCTCATTCACCTTGTAGGCGCCGTTGAGGTTCGTGTAGACGGCCTGTATATAGGATTTGGTCGCGATCTTGCTGGTATCTGCGGTTGCTTTATCCCAGTTGGTAGAAAGTCCGAACGGCGCGTTTACGCTCAACCCGACAGCAATTTTCTGGCTGAACTTGTGGGTGGCGTAGAAATGCGGGGGGATGTGTGTTACGCGTTCGATCCGGTCAATGGTTACGGGATTTGTGTTGTTGACATGCTCCATGATGGGAGCGACCATAACGGTGCCCAGGCTCAGGTTCGTGCCTTCCAGGCCGGTCAGGGCCGCCGGGTTATACCAGGCCGCTGCCGCGTTGTCGGCTACCGCGACGAAAGAATTGCCCATGCCGTTGGCTTTGGCGTCTTGTTCGGCCAGGCGGAAACCGGCGGCGCCCGCATTGCCGGCCATCGCGAGGACTACGGCTAAGATAGATATTTTTTTCATTAAACCCTCCTGAAGTATTTGTCCTAACAAAGATATTTTACATAATACAGCGTTACTTTTGTAACGAAAAAGGATGGCCGGGGGAGGCTGGCGGCGTTCAGCGGTCAGAATACAGGAGTTTGTTGACTTTTTCCAGCAATTCGGCTTTCTTCACCGGTTTCACCATGTAATCAGTAAAGCCCGTGTCCAGGCATTCTTTTCTCTTGGCGTCTTCGGTATGGGCGCTGAAAGCTATGATCGGCACGGACTTGCCGGCGGGCGTTTTCCGGAGTTCTCTTACGGCGGTGAGCCCGTCCATTACCGGCATTTCCATGTCCATGAGCACCAGCGAGAAGACGTTGCGCCGCGTCATTTCCAGCGCCTCCTGTCCGTTGGCGGCCCGGTAAATGCGCAACCCGCTGTCGCCTTTCAAATGCAGCTCCACCAGGGCCAGGTTGTCGGGGTTGTCGTCGGCCACCAAAACCTTGAGCCGGGTATCCAGCCATTTGTCCAGGGCGGCGTACAGCACTTTTCTCTTCAGCGGCTTGGTTATATGCGCGTTCATGCCGAAGGAAAGCGATTTCTTTATGTCGCTGTCCAGGCCGTGCGCCGTCAGCGCGATGATGGGGGTTTTTTTATAGGCTTCGGTTTTCCGCAGCTGGAAAGCGGCCTCGTGCCCGTCCATCTCCGGCATTTGTATGTCCATCAGGACCAGGTCGTAATTGAAGGCGGCGCACTTTTCCAGCGCCTCGCGGCCATTGGCCGCTATGTCCAGTTTATAGCCGGCTCCTTCAAGCATCAGCCGGGCAAGGTTCTGATTGTCCGCATTATCCTCGACCAGAAGCAGGCGCAGGTGCGAATAGTCCCGTTTCGGCGCAGCCGCTTCCGGGCCAGGCAGGGGCGCAGGCCTGAAAACCTTGAGGATGCTGTTGAAAAGGGCGGAGCGGGTCACCGGCTTTGAAAGAAAGGCGTCTACCGCCGGCTTCACGCTTTCGGGAATGGCGTCGACCCTGGAGGAGAGCATGAGTATTTTAGAGCCCGGGGCGGCTCCTCCGGCGGCTTCGGCGATGAACTGCTCGCCGTTACCGCCCGGCATCTGGTGGTCCACTACCAGCAGGTCGAATTTTTTCCCGCTCTTCAGGATCTTGACGGCTTCGGCGGCGCTCCTGGCCGGCACCGAGGTGAAACCCCAGACCGCCATGTTCTGCGCCAGTATCTCCAGGCTGTCCGGGTTGTCGTCCACCAGCAGCGCGCGCATGCCGGCGAAGGAGATCTGCTGCTCCAGCCTGGCGGGGCCCGCCGGGGCGTTCCTGCAGGGCAGCCTGAAACTGAAGATGGACCCCGCCCCCTCCGCGCTCTCAAGCGCGATAGCTCCTCCCATCATTTCCACCAGCGCTTTGGAAATGCTCAGGCCCAGCCCCGTACCGCCGTATTTGCGGGTGCTGGAATCGTCCACCTGCGAAAATTTGCTGAAAAGCTTTTTCTGGTTCTCCGGGGAAATGCCTATGCCCGTGTCGGCCACGGAGAAAGCCAGCCAGCCGGCCCCGTCGGCTTTAAGGAACTCGGCGCTGATCTTTATCTGGCCTTTGAGCGTGAACTTCAAAGCGTTGCCCACCAGGTTTATGAAGATCTGCCGCAGGCGGTTGCCGTCGCCGAGCACGGCCGCCGGCATATCGGTGGAAACTTTCAGGATCAGTTCCAGCCCCCTGGCGGCGGCGCGCTGGGCGAACATTTCCGTCACGCTTTCCGCCACTTCGCGCGGATCGTACGGCTCCTGCTCGATCTTCAGCTGGCCAGCCTCTATCTTCGACAGGTCGAGGATATCGTTGATGATGTAAAGCAGCGCGTCGGCCGAATGCTGTATGGTGTTGAGCTGCCGCCGCTGCTCTTCGGAGAGGGGGCCGTCCAGCAGGATCTCCGTCATGCCGATGATGGAATTCATCGGCGTGCGGATCTCATGGCTCATATTGGCCAGGAAGTCGCTTTTCGCCCGGCTGGCGGCCTCGGCGGCCTCCTTGGCCTTTCTCAGTTCTTCCCTGGTATTTTTTATTTCCGTTATGTCACGCAGCGTGCCTTCAATGCCGGCGGGATTTCCGTGCGCGTCAAGTTTGAACCTGGCGCTTACCAGGGTGGGTACCAGCGTCCCGTCCTTTTTTTTGAGCGTTACTTCGTAACTCCTGACTGAGCCTTTCTTCTTTATTTCTTCGAGGAGGGCGGCCCGCTCCGCGGGGACAGCGTAGAGATCAATAATGTTTTTTCCCAGCGCTTCTTCTACCGTCCAACCGGAAAGCTGCTCCACCGAGGGGGAGACCACCCGGATCGTGCCTGCTATGTCCGCCTGGTAATACAGGTCGAGGAAAGATTCAAAGATGCCGCGGTATTTATCTTCGCTGGCTTTTATGGCCTCCTGGGCCAGCCTCGCTTCCGTTACGTCCCAGATCACGCCGCTTATCCGCTCGGGCAGGCCGGCGGCGGCGGGCACCAGGGTTCCCCGCGCGCTGATGTACTTGACCTCGCCGCCGGGCCACAATACCCGGAATTGCGCGGTATAAGGCGAACCGGTCTTAAGCGTGTTCTCCATGGCCTCTTTTACCATGGCTATATCATCGGGGTGAACGGCGGAAAAAAATTCGGCTTCCGTGCCGCTGTATTTCTGCGGGTCGAGGCCCAGCACTTCGCAGGCTTTGGCGTCAAAAACACGGATGGAGGTTTTTGCGCCGAAACTCCACACGCCCATGTTGGCGGAGCGCAGCGTCATGTCGAGCCGCTCCCGGCTGGACCGCCTCAGTTCCTCGGCGCGCTTGAGCGCGCTTATGTCCCTGACCGTGGCCTGCAGCAGCGCTTTCCCGTCCAGTTCGATGCGCGTCAGCAATACGGTGGCGGGGAATTCCCGGCCGTTGAGCCGCTTATGCGTCCACTCAAAAAAACAGGAGCCTTCGCGCAGGGCCTTCTCTATCATTTCCCGCGCTCTCACGGCTGAGGGGCGGCCGTCCGGCTGCCGTTCCGGGGACAGGTCTCCGGGCGTCAGGGTCTCGAATTCTTCCTCGCTGGCCGCGCCGAAAAGGTCCAGAGTAGCAGGGTTGCCCGAGGTGAAGTTCCAGGCGGGGGGGGCCAGCGTCATCAGCGCGTCCCGGCTGCCGTTATACAGGCTGCGGAATTTTGTCTCGCTGCCGGTCAGCGCTTTTTCGGCGTTCTTGCGCCGGGAGATGTCGCGCAGTATTCCGATGGCGCACCATTTTCCTTTTATTTCCACGGTGGAGAGGGAAAGCTCGACGGGGATCTCTCTGCCGTCCTTTCTGCGGGCGGCCAGTTCCAGCGTTTTGCCCACGGCGGCGCCTTGCCCGGTGCCGCGGAAGTGTTCAAAGGCCTTGCGGTGCGCGGCAAGGAAGCGCTCCGGGGCAATGAGCTCGTGGAGATCGCGGCCTACCGCTTCCTGCGGACTCCAGCCCAGAATCCGTTCCGCCGCCTGGTTCCAGAAAGACAGCATTCCGTCGTTGTTCATCATCAGGATGGCGTCCTGCGCGGCCCCGGTAATGGCTCTGAAAGAGGCTTCCTGGTCCCGGAGCCTGCTTTCGGTGAGCTTTCTTTCTGTTATGTCTTCAAAAGTTTCGATGCCCCCGATCACTTCGCCTTTTTCATTCTTTATAGTATCCGCGTTCTTGACTACCAGGAGCGTACGTCCGTCCTTGGCCCGGAGGGTGCATTCTGCGCAATTTATGGGTTTTTTTACGTTTTTATCGAATAGGCCGCAGCGGCTGCGGCACGGGGTTTCGGCAAAAATACTGCAGGGTTTGCCGATAATTTCCTTTGCCGTATAGCCGGTTATCTCTTCGGCCCGCTTATTCCACTTAATAATGCGCTGCTGCGCGTCTACGGCGTAAATAGCGCTGGGGACCAGCTGGAAAACCTGTTCCGAAGCCTCTTTAGCCTTGCCCAGCGCCTCCCGGGCTTCCTGGCGGGTGGTAATATCGCGGAAAGTTATCACCAGTCCCCTCAGCACATTGCCTTCGCTGAAGGGGGCTGCCGTGCAGTCTACCGCCAGCGGCCGGCCGTCCCTGGTCCAGAAGATCTCTTCGTACAGCCGCCGCGTTTTCCCGTCTTTCAGGCTGAGGCCGATGGGGCAGGCGCCGGCGGGGTTGGGCGTGCCGTCTTTTTTGCTGTGGTGGAAAACTTCGTGGGCGTTCCTGCCCAGCACCTCTTCCGGCGCATAGCCCAGTATTTCCCTGGCGGCTTTATTGATGAAGACTACCCTGCCCCGGGCGTCCAGCAGGTAGACCCCTTCCGCCATAGTCTCCAGCAGGGTCTCGTCTTCTACCCTGCGGGCGGCCGGTAAGGGGGCCCCTCTTATGTTCTTCTCTTCGGAATATTCAGTCATCGCGCGCGCACTGACGGGGGCGAAACTTCAGCCGGGGTCGGCGTATTCTATCACCAGGTGGTCCAGGAAGTCTTTGATGCCGGTTATCTGTGCTTCGATGGCGGGTTTCTCGCGCGCTTTCGCCGCGGTCTCCAGCCTTTCGCCCAGCGCGGTCAGGAAATCCAGACCGTAGCCCCCGCCGGATCCCCGTATGTTATGCCCGATCTTCCAGAGCTCGTCGAAGTTCTCTTCCCTGAGTTGCAGCGGCAGGGCGACCAGGTATTCCCGCATATGCTGCAGGTAGGCGGGCATAAGTTCTTTAAGGTCCGGATCTATTTTGATTATTATCTTGTCGCTCATAATGTCTCTGTTCCGAAATATGGCGCAATGCTTAGCCATGAAAAACGCGCAGCGGTGAACCCCTTTGTTTAACCCGAAAACATACTACTAAATTTCAGCCATGAAGAAACAAGCCTGCCGGGCCGCCTAATTCTATCCCTGAATATAATATAATCCTAACACATGGATTTCCGCGGCGGCGGCGCCGCTGATTTAACTCCTTATGTCAGGTGATATCTTTAAAATACTTGCCTTTAACGAAGTGCCGGACGCGTTGGCCGCTTTAAAGGCCGCAGTGGCTGACGCCTTGCCGGGCTCAAAGGTTTATGGCGCCGCGGGCGGCCCTGAAAGCCTCGCCCTGGCGCTGGCGCAAGACCCGGATGTGATCCTGCTGGGTATTGCGCCGGGCGGAACGGGCGGCTTTGAACTGTGCCGGCTGCTGAAGGCGGACCAGCGTCTCCGGCATATCCCGGTGCTTTTCCTGACCGACCTTGGTGCGGGCAGTAATGGCCGCATCAAAGCTCTGGAGGCCGGGGCCGACGGTTTTCTGCCCGAACCGCTGGAAATATCCGAGCTCGCCATGCGGGTCCGGGCCATGGCGAAGATCAAGGCGGAGAAGGCGGGGCAGCTGCAGGAGAAAGCGCAGCTGTCGCAGGCGCTGGAGGAGCGCACCCAGGCCCTGCTTGAAGAATTCGATGGCCATAAGCGCGCGGGCGAGGCGCTGGCGG
>DAOPZW010000102.1:0-11245 GCA_035353595.1 Elusimicrobiales bacterium
TGATCTCCCGCGAAAAACCGGCGGCCTGTTTCTACATGGGCTACTTCATGGCCGAGTCCCTGCTGCTGGCCGAAGTGGGCGCCACTTCCGGCGCCATCCAGATCGCCGGCACCGACGTGGAGCACCAGCTGCCTTTCTTCTTCACCGCCTGCGACTATACGCTGATCGGCGAAGAGCTTTACGCCGCCGGGGCCTACCTGTCCAAAGAGCCCATGCTGCTCAGCGCACTCAAGGTGCAGGACTTCGGCAAGCTCGTGGTCATGGTCTCGGTCTTCTTCGGCATGATCCTGGTTTCGCTGGGCGCGAAGTTCGGCTGGGACGGCGTCGTGCAGGGTTTCCTTCACCTGTTCAAAAACTATTAATTTATGAAATTGATAAAAAAACAAATACCTTTGGCTATAGTGTTCGTGACGGGCGTGCTGACCCTGGTGTCTTATTATGTGCCGCATAAGACTTCGGTGGATTACATCGAGACCATGAACAAGTGGGAGAACGTCGTGGCGGCTTTCGCGTTCCTGCTGGGCCTCATCAGCCTGTTCTTCTCCCACTATAACAAGATCGCCCGGAAGGCGGACGGCTGGGGCTACAGCCTCTTCGTGTTCATCGGCTTCCTGGCCATGGTCCTGCCCTCCTACTTCAGCGGCGGCAAGCAGATGGTGGACGGCGTCCTGACGCCGCTGGGCTGGTCGTACAAGTTCATCTACACCGCCCTGAGCGGTACCATGTTCGCGGTGCTGGCTTTCTACATCGTCTCCACCGCTTACCGGTCGTTCCGGATAAAATCCCTGCAGGCTTTCGTGCTGTTCATCGCCGCCTTCGTGCTGATCCTGGGCAAGGTGCCGCTGGGGCAGATGATCTGGGATTCCGCGCTGGGCTGGACCAGCCGCCTTGGCTGGGTACACAACCATGTCTCGGATGTCATCGAATGGATAATGGAAGTGCCCGCCGTGGCCGGCAAGCGCGGCATCATGATAGGCATCTCCATCGGCGCCATCGTGACCTCGCTGAAGATAATCTTCGGCATTGAAAAACAGTATATGGGGAAGGATTAAGGCTTATGTTCAAGGAACAACTTCAGAAATTCTTCAAGATAGACCGCCGCTGGATCTTCCTGCTGCTGGCCATCGTGCTGTTCGCCCCGATCATAAAGCCGATCGGCCTGCCCAATAAGACCATCGCGGAGGCCACCCAGCGCGTTTACGACAATATCGACAAACTTCCCGCCGGTTCCTTCGTGCTTTTCTCGCTGGACTACGATCCCTCCACCCGGCCGGAACTGCACCCGATGGCCACCGCGCTGCTGCGCCACGCTTTCTCGAAGAACCTGCGCGTGGGCGTGGTCACCTACATCGCCGGCTCCACGGGGCTGATCGAGGATATTTTCGCCAAGGTCCCCAAGGAATACAACAAGGTGGACGGGGTTGATTACGTGATCTTCCCCTACATGCCCAATATCCTGGCGACCATCACGCAGATGTCCTCGGACCTCTACGGCATCTATTCCAAGGACCGCAACGGCGCGGACATCCGCACGATGCCCGTGCTCAAGGGTGTGAAGAGCTACAAGGACATGTCGTTCATCGTCTGCGTTACGGGCACCGCCATCCTGGATTACTGGGTGGCCTATGTGGGCGATAAATACAGCGTGCCGGTGGCCGGCGGCGTTACCGCCATCAGCCAGCCCGGCTACGGGCCCTACCTGCAGACCAACCAGCTCAAGGGCCTGATAGGCGGCATGAAAGGCGCGGCGGAGTACGAATCGCTGATCAAGCAGCCCGGCAAAGGCACTTCCGGCATAGACGCGCTCAACCTGGCGCATCTGCTGGTGCTGGCGCTGATCCTGATCTCGAACCTTATTCTGCTGTACGTTAAATATTTTTAGCAACTTTTATCTGAGGTGATTATGTCCGAAACATGGCTTATTATCGGCGGGTGGGTGACGGCGGGGCTTACTATCTTCCTGTTCAGCTTCCTTTATAAGGACAACCCGTTCTTTAAAGTGGCCGAGCACCTGTACCTGGGCGCCGGCATGGGCTGGCTGTTCCAGGTGTCGGTCGCTAACGTCTGGATCCCCAAGATCTGGGAGCCGGTTTCGAAGGGCGAGCTGCTGGTGATCATCCCCTCCATCCTGGGGCTCTCGCTGCTGACCCAGTTCATCCCGAGGATCTCCTGGATCTCACGCTACGGGTTCACCTTCATCATGGGCTACGGGTCCGGTCTGGCCATCCCCGCAGGCCTTTCCACCGACTTCCTCAGCCAGGTGGGCGGCACCATAAAGCCTTTCTCCCAGCTGGCTTCCATGAGCCCGCTGGCTATCTTCAACTCGCTGCTGGTGGCCGGCGGCGTCATCTGCGTGCTGTTCTACTTCTTCTTCTCGGTCGAGCATAAGGGGCACCTCAAGAAGGTTTCCAACGTCGGCATCTACTTCCTGATGGTCTACTTCGGCGCGGCCTTCGGCAACACCGTCATGGCCCGCTTTTCTCTGCTGTACGGCCGCTTCGACGATATCTATACCTACTCCGGCGCGAAGTATTTTTACGCCTCGCAGCTGATCCTGCTGGCCATGGTGGTTTATTTTATAGCCCACTGGCTCATGAATAAAGGCAAGAGCGGCTCTCCGGAAGAAGCGGCGGCCGACTAAAAGCGCGCTTCATTAAAAAGAAAGCGGCTGCCGGTTTTCCGGCAGCCGCTTTCTTTTATGGGGCCTGTAGTTACTACGGAACCAGTTCTAGCTTAGCCTTCTGTTTCAATTCAGCGGCGAGCTCCGGGAGCTTTTTGCTCAGGGTCTGGTTGAGCATCGCCACTTTTAATTCTACCTTAATGTCCTCGAATACTGCGGGCTGGGCGGGCCGGTGTTCTTCCACGTAGAAGATGCTGAAGCCTTTGCCGGTGGGGAAGATCTTGCTGTAAGCGCCTTTTTCAAGGCCGAAGACTTCTTTCTCGATGTCCGGGAGCAGCGAACCCTTGCTGATGAAGCCGAGGCTGCCGCCGTTCTTTTTGAGCGCGGCATCCGTGGATTTCAGGGCCGAGAGCTTCGCGAAGTTGGCGCCTACCGCCAGGGATTCGAGCGCCGCGTCCGCGTCCGCTTTCGTGTCCACGAAGATCTGGCTCAGTTTTACGGCCTCGGGTAAGTTCAGCTTGTCTTTGTTCTCGTCATAGAAGGCCTTCAGGTCTTCGTCGGTCACGCTTATTTTTTTTGCGGCCATGACCGTCTCCCGGACCATGAGCTGTCGCTTGATCAGTTCCCTCACGTCGGTTTCGGTCCAGCCCACCATTTTCAGGTTCTTCTCGAACTGGCCCTTGTCCAGTCCGGCGGACATCGCGGTGACCCTGCTTTCGATCTCTTTGGGGTCCGCGCTTATCTTCAGCCTGGCGGCTTCCTCGAGCACGAGTTTTTCATCGATCATTTCGGAAAGGACCGCCGCGCCGTGCTGCCACCAAAGCTGCGCGGTAAGGTCTCCGGCGGTGATCTTCGCCCCGTTGACTACCGCCATAACCGTTTTTTCCGGTCTGACGGTAGCGGCCTGGAGGCCCGCCGCGCACAGCGAGAGCGTCGTTGCCAGCATTATTGTCTTTTTCATCGGTTTGTGTCTCCTTCTTGAGTCTTCGCACCGTTAAGCGGGAAGCTGCTGCCTGACAAATACGGTCTGGGTGGGGTAGGCCAGCTCTATCCCTTCGGCATTTAAACCGTCGAGTATCCTGAGGAGTATCTCCTCGTGGGTCCGGGTGTAAAGCCCGTAGTCCCCCCCCGTCACATAATACACCGTTTCAAAATCCAGCGAAGAAGCCGCGCAGGCCGCCAGGTTGGAGCGGTCGAACTCCGCGGCGGGCGAGGCGGTTACCGCGCCTTTTATTATAGCGCCGATGCGGCGCAGCTTTTCCGGCGGCGTCTTATATATGGCGCTCAGTCTGAAAGCGACCCGGCGCCGCGTCATCTGGTTATAGTTGCGCAGGCCCCCGGCCAGCAGCTTGGAGTTGGAAACGATTATCAGTTCCCCGGAAATGCTGCGCAGGCGGGTGGATTTGATCCCGACATGTTCTATGGTCCCCTCGATGGCGTCGGATACGATAAAATCTCCCGTGCGGAACGGCTTGTCCAGGAGTATCACGAAAAAATTGAAAAGATCGCCCAGTATGGCCTGGGCGGCCAGCGCTACGGCCACGCCGCCTATGCCCAGGCCGGCGATGAGGGTCGTGATATTAACCCCGAGATTATCCAGCACGAAAAGGACAGCGGCCGCCCAGACCAGCGCCCTGAGCAGTACCTGCGCGCCGTACATGACCGAGTCTTTCGCTTCTTTCGAAAGCCCGCGTCCGGCGACGGTTTTTTCTATCCAGTAAGAGAGCAGGTGCTGTATCATCGTTACGGCCCTGTAGGTGAAAATGATAATGAGCGTGATGTTGAGGGCGGTATTGAAAGCGGGTGCGCGGCGGAGGTAGCGCGTGGCTATAAAGAAAGCCGCCAGCATGTAGTCCAGCCGCTGGATCTTTTCCAGCAGCGTTATGGCAAGGTCGTCGAGATCGGTTTCCGTGAGCTGGGCCAGCGCTTTGAGGCGCGCGAGGCCGACGGTCTTTATCACCATGAGCAGGGCGATGGCCGCGGTAAAAGCCGTGGCGGCGCAAAGATAAGCGAAAGGGGTGTTGCCGGCTATGACCGTGTTATTGAACCAGAACGCTAACCTGTCTATTTCCATAGTTATATATTATAATCGATTTTCCCCGGTTTTTGTCAATAAACGGAGCGGGAGGGCGGCGGTCGTTTTCGCGCGGCGGATAAGCTGCGGGACCCGCTAGCGCCCGTCGCGGTCTATTTTTATCAGGGCTTCGGCGGCATAGGTCCGGACCCATTTGTCCGGGTCTTTCAGGGCATTGCTGAGCGAGGGCACGGCGCTTTTGGCCCCGGCGCCGGTCTTGCCCAGCCCCATAACGGCGCAGGAGCGCACTTTGGCGTTACGGTCGTTGACAGATACCGTAAGGGCGGCTACGATAAGCTTCGTTTTGGTTTCCAGCTCGCCCATCTTCTGCGCGGCGCGCATGCGCACCCGGGGGTCCGGGTCATGGAGTTCTTTTTCCAGCGCCGGGAGGGCGTCTCTGATGCTCTTGCTGATATCCCCCAGCGCGTTCGCGACATAGCCGCGCACCGTGGGATGGCGGTCCCTCAGGGATTTTATGAGTTCAGGCACCGCTTCCCGCGCCTCGAAGCCTATCTTTGAAAGGGCGTTGGCGGCGTAGCCCCGCACATTATCGTTGGGATCGGCCAGCGCGTTGGTCAGGGCCGGGATCCCGTTCGCGGCGGCGGGGCCGATCTTGGACAGCGCGTCGGCGGCGTAGCCGCGCACCACGTCGCTGGTATCTCCCAGCAGGCCGGCGAGCTCAAGCACGGCGGGCTTGGCCGCGGCGCCCAGTTCCCCCAGTTTGTAGGCGGCGTTGGCGCGCTTGCCCGGCTTTTTGTCCTTCAGTTCGTCGGCCAGCTTGTTCACTTGCGCCGCGGTGGCGGCATCGACGGCCGGCGGCTGGACCTTGGGCGCGGGCTTGGCCTTGTGCAGCAGGCTGCAGCCGCACAGGCACAGGCAGGGCAGGAGGGCCGAAAAGATAAGGGTCCGCATATTTTTTGTCCGCCGCCGGGCTATTCCTGTATAAAACTTATCGCCGTTTTTATTTCGGCCAGCTTTTCGGCCCTTACCAGATAGACGCAGTCGCCCATGGCGCGGGCCAGCACCGGCGGCAGCTCCTGGTACTGGACCACCATGGCTCCCAGGCGGCCCATTATCTCTTCGTGGGAATGCTTGTACGCGAGGCGGTACTTGCGCCCTATGTGGCAGCAGTGATATTTCCTCTTATAGTCCAGGGCCAGCGGCTCCCCTGTCATGACCCGCGCCCAGACCGCGTACAGGTCCAGGTCGCAGGAATAGTTGAACATGTCCAGCGTAAAGCCGCCCGGGGGGCGGATATTGACCTCGAGGGCGCACAGCGACCCGTCCGGTTTCCGGAAAAACTCGAAATGGAAGAACCTTTCCTTTACGCCGAAACCCGCCACAAGCTTGCGGCCCGCCCGCTCAAGGTCCTCCGGGATCTCGCGCAGGGAATAGTAATAGATGTGAGAGTCGGCCAGGACCGATTCCATCACGCCCTCGCCGTAGACGTGGGAGGTGCAGAAAACTATTTTCCCGGCGCTGTCGGCGAGCCCGTCGAAGGTGACGATATCGCCTTTTATGAATTCCTCGGCGATGAATTCCCGGTCCGGCTTGCCGCGGAAAAACTCGTCGACCTGGGATGGATCTTCAAGTTTGTAGGTGAAAGAGGCCCCCATCCCGTCGTCGGGTTTGACGATGACCGGGAAGCCGGTGACGCCGGCCAGCTCCAGCACGTCGGCCGGGGCATGGACCAGGCGGCCGCGGGCGTGCGGGATGCCGGCGGCGCGGAAGATCTTTTTCATGCGCGATTTGTGGCGGATGTCGGCGATGGTGTCGTTCTTCACGCCGGTGATGCCGAATTCGGTGCGCAGGCGCGCTTCCGTTTCCAGCCAGTATTCGTTGAGGGAATCTATGCGGTCTATGGGCCCGAAGCGCTCCGTGAAGAAGCCGCAGGCCGCCCTGAGCTCATCGTAATTATGCAGGTCGTCCACTTTATAGTACCAGGTCAGCGCGGCGCGCAGCTCGGGGCGCAGTTCGCCGAATTCGGGCTCTCCTATGGCCAGCACGGTGAAGCCGGCCTCCCTGAGGCGCTGGCAGAAAAGGTAATAGTTGGGCGGAAAATGCGGTGAGAGGAAGACGAAATTCATAGTAGGTTCCTTGGGTGCGCATCTCAATTTTAGCATACTGTCCGTACGGCGGACATGTTCCGGGGCGCGGCCCGAGCAGGCGCAGGCGTTTATTTACTAAAATTACTCCCGGTATTCTTAACAGCTCAGGACCACAACCATGCAAATCAACTATCATAAGTTCTACAGCCACAGCCTCGGGCAGGATTTTGAATTCAAGTCTTACGGCCACGCGGGCAAGCCGGTGATGGTGTTCCCCACTTCCTGCGGCAGGTTCTTCGATTATGAAGACCACGGCATGATCGGCGCGCTTTCCGGGTATATCGAGCGCGGGGACATCGTGGTTTTCGCGGTGGACGGGAGGGACAGGGAATCCTGGTATAAGCCGGTGCGGGACGAATGGATAGGCATCCGGCACGGGCAGTACGAGGCCTGCATCACCGGCGAGGCGATCCCTTTCATGCGCCGGCACTGCAATGTGTCCGAGAAATTCATGGCTACGGGCAACAGTTTCGGGGCTTTCCATTCCGCCAACTTTTTCCTCAAGCACCCGGATCATTTCGACTCGGCTCTGTGCCTGAGCGGCGTTTACCGCATGCAGGGCGAGATAGGCGGCTACTTCGATTCCGGGATATATTTCAACGAGCCGCTCAGCTACCTGCCGGGCCTTAGCGACGAGGCGTCGCTCGCCAAGCTCAGGGAGGGCTATATCGTGATAGCCCACGGGCTGGGGGCCTGGGAAACTTTCAACGACCAGGCGCAGGCGCTTTCCGAGATCATCGGCTCCAAGGACATCACCTGCTGGTACGACCGCTGGGGCGGGCAGTGGCCCCACGACTGGCAGACCTGGGTGGCCCAGGTGAACAAGTATCTGCCGCAGTTCCGCGAAGGCGTGTCGTTCCGCGGCGGTACCCTGAAACTGACCGGCCCCCACCGCCGCATAAACCCGCTGCCGTAATAAGGCCGGCCGCCCCGCCTCAAAATAAAGAAGCCGGCTTTCAGGCCGGCTTCTTCTTTGAAAGGGCTTCCCTTTCCTAACGTCGTTTTTTCTTTCCGCGGGGCGGCTTCCAGCGGGAGCCGGCCGAGGGGCGGCTGCCGCCCGGCTTGCTGCTTTTTCCTCCGTGCCTGGCGGGGCGGGCTCCGCCCATCAGCCTGCGCACGTCTATTTTTGGCGCGCCGGTCCTGCGGTCGCCTGCCCTGCGTTCGCCGATCCTGCGTTCTACGAACCCGGGGCTTTGCGGCCGGGAGGGCGCGGCTTCCTGCGCCTGGTCCCGCCGGCCTTGCGCGTAGGCCAGGTCGATCTGGCCTTTGGCGGTATCCACGCCGGCTATCTCCACCCTAACTTCGTCGCCTGGGGCCAGGCCGGCGCTGCGCAGCAGGCCTTCGGCGCCGGTATCTCCCAGCCTCACAAAGGCGCCGGCGCCGGTGACGGCGGTCACTACGCCGTCCATCTCCGTTCCTACCTGGGACCGGAGCAGCTCGGCGCGCAAAATGTCTGTGGATTTATGCTCGGCTTCAGCGGCCATGCGCTCGCGGTCCGAGCAATGCACGCCCGCGCCTTCAAGGGTGGACATGGAATGCGTCTTTTTTGAGCCGGCGAGCAGTTCCTTTATAGCCCGGTGCGTCATCAGGTCGGGGTAGCGGCGTATGGGCGAGGTGAAGTGGCAGTACGCTTTGGCGGCTATGCCGAAGTGCCCGGTTGAAACAGGGGAGTAGACGGCCTGCTTCATGCTGCGCACGATCAGGGAATTGAGGATGGCTTCCAGCGGGTTGCCCTCCGCCTGGCCGATCACGTCCTGCAGGTTCTTGTGGAGGTCGCCGCCGATAAGGTGGCCCGCGCTGAGGCCCAGGGCGCCCAGCGTTTCCGCCAGGGTCTTTATTTTTTCCGGGTCCGGCTCGTCGTGGCGCCGGTGCAGGAAAGGGATCTGCGCTTTCATCAGCTCCGTGGCCGTGGATTCATTGGCCAGCAGCATGAACTCTTCTATAAGGCGGTGGCTCTTCAGCCTGGGCCGCAGCACTACCCGCAGCGGCATGCCCTGGGCGTCGGTTTCAACTTTGTATTCGGGCAGGTTGAAGTCCAGCGCGCCGCGCTTTATCCTGGCCGCGTGCAGCACGGCCGCCAGCTCGCCCATGCGCTTGATCATTTCCCCCACCGGCCTGGTTACGTTGGGAACTTTTTTCCCGTCCAGCAGTTCCTGCACCTCGTCGTAGGTGAAGCGGCGGCAGGAGCGGATCACGGTGCTGGTCATGCGCCGGTTCATTACTTTGCCGGCGGGATCCAGGTCCATGAAGACCGAGAGCGTGAGCCGTTCCTGCCCGGGCACCAGGCTGCACAAATTATTGGAAAGCGACGGCGGCAGCATCGGCACTACGCGGTCCGGCAGGTACACGCTGGTGGCGCGCTCGTAAGCTTCCGCGTCGAGCGCGGTTTTCTCTTTTACGTAATAGCTTACGTCGGCGATATGCACCCCCAGGCGCACAAGTCCGCCGGCCAGGCGCTCCAGGGAAACGGCGTCGTCGAAGTCTTTGGCGTCGGCCCCGTCTATGGTGACCACCGGGAGGTTGAAAAGTTCTTCCCTGCCCGCCCAGTTGGCCGGCGTAAGTTCCAGGCCCCACGCGGCGCTCTCAGCGAGGGTTTCTTTCCTGAAGGTCTCGTTGATGCCCCGCGCCCTGAGCAGCGAGGTGATGCGCGCGCGGATGTCGCCGGAGTCGCCGATTATTTCTATTATTTTCCCTGCCGCGCCCATCTCGGGCGTGGGCCAGCGGGTTACTTCCAGCACGGCGAACGCGCCTTCCGCAGGCTTCACGCCGTTGGCGAAACTTGTGACCTGCGCCGGGGGCGCCTCGCCCTTTTCGGGGCACAGCGCCCAGCCTTTGCGGTCCTGCCTGAGCACGCCCACCAGGGAGGTATGGGCGCGCTTGACCACCTTCAGTATGGAACCCGCCAGTTTCCCGGAGGACTCTCGCCGCACGCTCGCCTGCACCCGGTCGCCGTCCATGGCCAGGGCCAGGCCCCGGCCTCCCAGGAATACGTCGCTGCCGCCGGGAGTTTCAGAAATTAAAAAAGCGAAATTTCCGTGATGCTGTATCACGCCTTCTATAATGGCCTCCTGTCCGCCGGAGGATCTGCGCTGCTGATTTCTTTGCCAGTGTTTTCTCATGCCTCTATGATACCAAATACGGAAAGCGGTATCTGCGCCGCCTGTGCGGTACCTGCGCCGGAAAACGCGACGTTGCGGTGTGCGCTTTGCCGTCGGGCATTGCCCGGCCCGGGAGTTATTGAGTCTTGAATGAGAAATGAATTTCCTTTGAAAAGTTCCAGAACGGTTTCCCCTATACTATAACCGGGTAGGAAATATGGATAAAATTTAGACGGTGCGGTAACTCCGCCACAGCTTTTGCGCTGACTTTTCCCGCAGGCCTGCCGGAGAAAATGGCGCGGAGCGGAACCCTAAAACGGGACCTGCCTGTAAGGCAACAGCCTTGGGCATATTTAGAAACAGCGCGCCCCCCCGGGCGTTTACAGCAGCAGGCCTATATCTTAAAAAAGCGGTAATTTGCGCCTGTAAAGTACAGGGTGTAGTTGCGGCAAGGTCATTGGCCAGTCCCGGTGCCGGACAAAGTGAGAGGTGCTTCATATGTTCCACGCTATCGCCTTGTTATTTCTTAGCCTGACAGGAACGCTGCCGGTGGCTACGCCGCAGGAACTGGCGGTATACACCAATTGCCAGCCCGACCGGATCAGCCACTGGATAGGGCAGCGTATCGCTTACAAGAAAACTGAAGGCTGGGAGCCGGCGTCCGTTTGCATGGCCCGCGGCAGCGGTGACTGCAAATGCATGGCGGTGGTGGCGGAGGAAACGCTCAACGCCTGCGTAGGGAACGACGCGCAGATAGCAGTCCTTAAAAATATAAACGCTACCCATGCTGTAGCGCTTTATACCGACTTTAAGGGGCGCAGGGGCTTTATAAACGAGATAGACCGGCAGGACTTCGAGCCCGGCACCGACTGGCTGAAAATAGTGAAAGCGGTCAGGGGCGGGCCGTGGTCAATAGTGAGAATGTACGCGCGCGGCGACGTCCTGCAGGCGCCCGTGCTGCTCGCCTCCGCCAGCCCCGTGCCCGGAAAGTGACGTTTTAACCGCACAAGAGTCAGGTGTCAGGGGCGTTGTGCTACGGCGATCATACCTGCTCTTTGCCTGGTGCCGGGGGTGTCGGGCGTGAGCCGTGTTAACGCGATCAGCTTCCTGAAAACCTGAGGGGCGGCCGGGGATTTGGCTACGCAAACACGGCGTCGGCCACACCGTGGCCGCGCCTCCCCACTCAGGCTCGGCGCTTACGCAAGCCTCGCCTTCCGTGAGGGTTTGCTCCGCCAAATCCCCGGCCGCCCCTGTCAGTATAATGTGGTAATGGCGAGGGAACAGGTTTGGCGGGCCTTCGCGGAGGCTTTCGCTTGCGTAAGCGCGAAAGCCGAGTGATGAGGTG
>DAOPZW010000103.1:0-11153 GCA_035353595.1 Elusimicrobiales bacterium
GACATAGACTGGCCCAATTCCACGCGCCTGATGCAGGAGAACTGGATAGGCCGCTCCGAGGGCGCCGAAGTGGACTTCGCCCTGCCCGACGGCGGCAAGCTGACCGTCTTCACCACCCGGCCCGACACCCTTTACGGCGCCACCTACATGGTGCTCGCGCCCGAACACCCGCTGACGCTGAAGCTGGCCTCGCCGGAGCAGCGGGCCGCCGTGCAGGCCTATATAGCCGCCGCCGGCAACAAGAGCGACCTGGAGCGCACCGAGCTCGCCAAGGACAAGACCGGCGTGTTCACCGGCGCCTACGCCGTGAACCCCGTCAACGGCGAGAAGCTGCCCATCTGGACCGCCGACTACGTGCTGACCACCTACGGCACCGGCGCCATCATGGCCGTGCCCGCGCACGACGACCGCGACCACGAGTTCGCCGTTAAATTCGGCCTTAAAATAATAGAAGTCCTTAAAGCCCCGGCCGACTGGAAGGGCGCAGGCGCTTTCTGCGGCGACGGAATTTCCATAAATTCCGGCATCATAGACGGCCTGCCCACGCCGGAGGCAAAGAAAAAGATCACCGCCTGGCTCGGCGAGAAAGGCATAGGCCGCGCCAAGGTCAATTTCAAGCTGCGCGACTGGCTGTTCGCCCGCCAGCGCTACTGGGGCGAACCCATCCCGCTGGTGCACTGCGAGCATTGCGGCATAGTGCCGGTGCCCGAGAGCGAACTGCCGCTCAGGCTGCCGGAGGTGGAAAAGTACGAACCCACCGGCACCGGCGACAGCCCGCTGGCCGCCATCGAATCCTGGGTGAATACCAAGTGTCCCTCCTGCGGCGGCCCCGCCAAACGCGAGACCAACACCATGCCGCAGTGGGCCGGCTCCTGCTGGTACTACCTGCGCTACATAGACCCGAAGAACCCTTCCGCCTTTATCGACAAGGAACTCGAGAAAGCCTGGATGCCGGTGGACCTCTACGTGGGCGGCACCGAGCACGCCGTGCTGCACCTCCTGTACGCCCGCTTCTGGCACAAGGTCCTCTTCGACCTCGGCTTCGTTTCCACGAAAGAACCGTTCAGGAAGCTGGTGCACCAGGGCATGATACTTTCATATTCTTACCGCGACGCCAAGGGCGTTTACCGGCCCTACAAGGACCTCGAGATAGCCGAGGACGGATCCGCGCGGACCGCCGACGGCGAGACCATCCCGCCGATGGTGGAGAAGATGTCCAAGTCCAAGAAGAACGTGATCAACCCCACCGAGGTGGTGGAGCGCTACGGCGCGGACGCGTTCCGCCTCTACGAGATGTTCATGGGGCCGCTGGAGGACTCCAAGCCGTGGAATATCCGCGGCATAGAAGGCGTATACCGCTTCCTCAAGCGCGCCTACGCCTGGGGCCTGGAGCGGCACGGTTCGCTGACCAACGCCCAGGCCGCCGGAGCCGACCTGATCCTGCGCCACCAGACCATAGAAAAAGTGGGCGCCGACATCGAGTCACTGAAATTCAACACGGCCATCTCCGCCCTGATGGTGTACCTCAACCGACTTATCGAACTTAAGGAAACTTCCAGGGAGGACTACAACACCTTCACTGCGCTGCTGCACCCTTTCGCGCCGCACCTCGCCGACGAACTGTGGCAGCTGGGCGGCGGCGCCGGCACCGTGATGAGGCAGCCCTGGCCGCTGGCCGACAAAACCGTAATTTCTTCACGCGAGATAGAGATACCGGTGCAGATAAACGGCAAGGTGCGGGAGCGCCTGACCGTTAAGGAAACCACGCCCCAGGAAGAGATCAAGCGCCTGGCCCTGGAAAAAGCCGCGCCGCATCTGGCCGGGAAAACCGTGGTGAAAGTGATAGTGGTGCCGGGACGCCTGGTAAGCATTGTGGTAAAATAAGGGCAGGGGGACACTATGAACCGACTAACCTTTATCTGTGCGGCGGCGCTGGCCCTGGCGGCCTGCTCCACCTCTGAAATACGCTACACGCCGGCGGAGCAGAAACTGCCGCAGCATATCAAGCGCATAGCCGTGCGGCCTTTCACCAACAAAACGCAGCAGTTCGGCCTAGAGGAAAAGATAACGCTCAAGGTCGTGGACGAATTCCTGAAGAACGGCGAATACACGCTGGCCCAGGAGAGCGCCGCGCAGGGCGTGATAGTAGGCGAGATCAACCGCTACATCCTGACGCCCATCCAGTACGATATAAACCTGGTGCCCACCGTCTACAAGCTCAACGTCATAGCCAGCCTGCGCTTCCTCGACCGCAACGAGAACCGCTACCTCTGGGAAGAACCCGCCCTGCAGGTGACCAAGATGTATTCGGCGGCCAACCTGCCCGGCGGCCTCAGCGAGGAGCAGGCCAGGGAAACCCTGTGGGAAATACTGGCCAAGGACATAGTGCTGCGCACCGTCTCCGGCTTCGGCTCGGTCTCCAGCGCTTCGCAGAAAAGAGTGCCGGCCGGCCCGGAAGTAGTAACCCCGTCCGCCGGCCCGCGCTGAACCGGTACGGCCGCGGTCAGACAACATGAAAACACTTACGCCCAAAAACCTGGCGGATGAATGGGTAAAAAAACAGACCCGGCCCGTCTATTACCTCAGCGGCGAAGAAACGGCGCTCAAAGAAACCGCAGTAAAGCGCCTTGAGACCATCTTTAAACCGGAGACTTTTAATTTCTCAGTGCGCGACGCGGAAACCTCCGACATCGCCGACGCGCTGGGCGAAGCGCGCACCTCGCCCATGCTGGCCGACATCCGCTTTGTAGTGATAAAGCGGGCGGAAAAATTAAAAAAAGAGCCCATGCGGCGGCTGCTGGAATACCTGGCCGACCCCTGCCCGGGCGCCTGCCTGCTGCTGCTGGGCAATTACCCGCGCGAAAAGGTCGACCCCATCGCGCCCGCCTTGGGCGCGGACAGCGCACTGGTTGATTTCTCCCCCATGAACGTGGAGCAGGCCGAAGCCTACCTCAACGCCAGGCTGCTGGCCGGCGGCGTAAAGACCGACCAGAAAGCGCTGGAAGTGCTTGTGGACATGATGGGCACCGGGTCCGTAACGCTGGACTCGGAGGCGGAGAAAATAATCCTTTTTATGAACGACCAGGACCGCATGTTCGAACCGCAGGACGCCCTGGCGCTGGCCGGCTTCGCGCGCACCCAGAACCCGTACGAACTTTCCAACGCCATGCGCGCGCGCAACCCGGCGGCGGCCGCGGCCGCGGCGCTGCAGCTGCTGGCCGCGGGCGAGGAGCCGCTGGCCCTGCTCAGCCAGACCTCCAGGGCCGTGGAGCATATGCTCAAAGCCAAGCGCATCTCGGCTTCCGGTGAAGGCCCGGGCGCCTGCTACCAGGCCGGCATGTCGCCGGGCCAGTACCACCACGCGCTGCGCGACTCCGCCGCTTTCACGGAAGACAAGCTGCTGCGCAGTCTGCGGCGCTGCCTCGAGGCAGAAGAGCTGCTGAAGTCCTCTTCGAAGCGCGACCCCGGCCTGATGATACGCCAGCTGATTTTTGAAATTACGAGCGGCAAGTAGCGCAAAGCAAAAACCCCGGCAGCCGCGCCGGGGTGAGCCTTTCCTGGGAAAGGGATCTTACTTTACGGAAGGATTGACAACAGCTTTAACGCGGGCGGCCAGCCGGGATTTCTTCCTGGCGGCGGCTTTCCAGTGGATAGTGCCGATCTTGGCAGCTTTATCCAGCATGGCGTAGGCTTTCGGCAGAAGTTTCTGCGTATTCTCAACGTCCTTCTTGGCCGAGAGAGCCGTAAATTCTTTAGTGATCTCGCGGATCCTGGTTTTTACGCCCCGGTTCTTGGAGGCCAGTTTCTCTGATTTGCGCCAGGCTTTGATCGCGCTGGTGTGTCGTCCGGTTTTAAGTTTTGCCATAGTGGATATAGTTTATTATTTTATGGCCGAAAATGCAAATCTTTCCTTCCACCGCGGCTTTTCCGGCATAGCCGGGGCCGGGCTGGTGACAAAGCTGCTCGGCTACCTGCGCGACGCCCTGCTGGTGGCTTTTTTCGGCGGCGGAACGCTGGCGGACGCCTATTACGCCGCCTTCCGGCTGGTGAACGTTTTCCGCCGCACCGTCGGAGAAGGTGCGCTCAACGCCGTTTTCATCCCGCTGCTGGAAAAAGAAAAAACGCGCGGCCCGGAAGCCGCCAAAGGATTTTTCTCTTCCGCCTGGACAGCGATCTTCTGCGGTTCGGCCCTGCTGTGCGCGGCCGGAATAATTTTCAGCCGCCAGGTGGTTACCCTGGCCGCCCTGGGCTTTAAGGATGTCCCCGGCCAGCTGGCGCTGACCGCGCTGCTGGCGGCCGCGCTGATGCCGCATCTGCTCTTCGTAAATACCGCGGCGCTGTTCACCGCGGCGCTGAATTCCGCGCGGCGGTTCCTGCTGCCGGCGCTGGCCCCGGCGCTGTTCTCCGTGTGCGTGATCGCGGTGCTGCTGGCTTTCCACCTGGGTTTTTTCAGCGGCCTGGACGCGCGCGGCAAAATAATCCTGGTGGCCGCGGCCGCCTCCGCTTCCGGCCTGTTGCAGGCGCTGGCGCTGTTACCCGCTTTAAAAAAGGAAGGCTATGGCCTTAAGTTCTCGAATCCTTTAAAGGACCTGGGCGCGGCCCCGGCCCTGCTGGCGGCCGCCCCGGCCGCGCTGACCCTGGCCCAGGACCAGCTGGCGCTGCTGATAAACACCGCCTACGCCAGTTTCCTGGCGCCGGGCTCCATCACGGCCATCTACAACTCCGCCCGGCTGGTGCAGTTCCCCGTCTCCCTTTTCGCGGCCTCCGCCGCCACACTCTCGCTGCCCGAACTCTCCGCCCGCTCCGCCGCCGGCGACGAACAGGGTTTCCGGGCCCGGCTGCAGCCGGCCCTGGCCTCCTCCTGGCTGATCATGCTGCCCGCCGCCGTGGGCCTGGCGGTAACAGCCCTGCCCGTCTGCCGGGCGCTGTTCGAGCACGGCAGTTTTTCGCCGGAGCAGAGCCTGGCCACCGCGCGCGCCCTGTTCTGGCTGGCGCTGGGCCTGCCGGCCTACGGCATCAATAAAGTGGCCGCCTCGGCGCTGTACGCCATGCGCCGCCAGAAAGAGCCCATGTTCATCACCTCCGCCCAACTGGCCCTCAACGCCCTGCTGTGCCTGCCGCTGATGGGTCCGCTGGGCGCGGGCGGCCTGATGCTAGCCACCTCGCTCAGCTCCTGGGCCGCCGCCCTGGCTTTCCTGTACGCCCTGCGCCGCCGCGCGGGTTTCTCCCCGCGGTCAGTGCCCATCTTCCGCCCCTCGGTAGCGGCGGCAGTTTCCGGAGCCGCCGCCCTGGCCCTGCGCGCAGCCCTCTCCCCCGCCGGTCCCCTGGCCGTAACCGCGGTTGCGGTCCCCGCCGCCGTAGTAATATATTTTCTCTTGCTGAAAGCCCTGAAGGTAGAAGAACGCGCCCTGATAACCGGAGGAAGATTTTAATGCAGTATTCTAACGCTATCGCCGCGGGCCGGCCGGGATGTCCCCTCGCGAACCCGTTGCGGAAAGGGGGCCCCAGCCGCGGCGGCTGGGGGGAAACCGACGCAAGGGTTTCCTCTGCCCGGGTTCGCGAGGGGACATCCCGGTCGGCCCGGCAACGCTCGATATCGATGAGTTAGCAATACATTCCCCCCTATGGACCTTTCACATTTGCCCGACGGCCCCGGAGTTTACCTGATGCGCGACGCCACGGGCGGCGTGCTCTACGTCGGAAAGGCCAAGGACCTGCGCCACCGCGTAGCCCAGTATTTCCGCAAGAACCCCTCCGATACCCGCGGCAAGATCCCCAATCTGGTGGCCCTCATCCGGAGCATAGATTACATCGCCTCCGCCAGCGAGCGCGAAGCTCTGCTCACCGAGCGGCAGCTCATCTTCAACCTGCAGCCCTTCTTCAACGAAATGTGGAAGGATTCCAAGACCTACCCTTACCTGGAGCTCACCCGCGAAGATTTCCCCCGCCTGCTGTTCACCCGCAGAAAAATAAAAGACGGCGGGCAATACTTCGGGCCGTACCCGAAAGTGGAGCCGCTCAAAAAACTCACCGCCTACCTCTGGCGCATAAAGTTCATAAACCTGCGGCGCTGCCGCTGGGATTTCTCCGTTGAAAAACCGCTGGATGAGCGCAAGATAAAAGCCTGCCTGTATTTTCACACCGGCCAGTGCACCGCACCCTGCTCCGGGAAGATCACGAAGCCCGCATACAATGCCCTGGCCGCGCGCGTGGCCGATTTTCTAAAAGGAGATTTCGAAAAACTCCGCCTGGTTTTCACCGAAAAAATGCGGCGGGCCGCCGCAAAACTGGCCTACGAAGAAGCAGCCGGCTACCGCGACTTTCTCAACGCCTTCGACCACATGGCCGAACGCGTTACCGTGAACAAGCTGGCGCCGGATTTCCTGCAGCTGGCCACTGGCCGCACCGGCGCGGTAACGGCCCTTAAAACGGCGCTGGGCCTGCACCGCCCCCCCGCCCACATCGAAGCTTTCGACACCTCCAGTCTTTTCGGCAAACAGGCGGTAGGCTCGTCGGTGTGCTTCATCAACGGCGAAAAGAACACCGCCCATTACCGCAAATACCGCATAAAATTCGAGAACGCCCCGGAAGGCGGCAACGATTTCGCCATGATGGAGGAGATAGTGGGCCGGCGCCTGGCGCAGATAAAGAAAAAAGGCGAAACCCCGCCCGACCTGCTGCTGATCGACGGCGGGCCGGGCCAGCTGGCCGCGGCCATGAAGGCTTTGCGCGCCGCGGGTCTGAAGATCCCGGTCATCGGCCTGGCCAAACGCCTGGAAGAAGTGTTCTTCCCGGACCGCGCCCTGCCTTTGCTGCTCGACCGCGCGCACCCCGGCCTGCGCCTGCTGCAGGCCCTGCGCGACGAAGCGCACCGCTTCGGCGTAACCTACCACCGCCTGCTGCGCGGCCGTTCGGAACTTGCGGATTAAATTATTTCACTACCGCGGCGAGGTTGAAGCCCAGGACTTTCCAGGAAGTATAAGTGGCGAGATTGGCGATGTATTCCGCGGCGGGCACGTCCATGACTTGCTTGCCCAGGGCCGCGTGGCGGATGATCTTCCCGTAGGGTCCGTCGAAGATAAAGAACTGGTGGGTTACCACGGTGGGCTTATCCGGCCGCGATTCGCGCACCAGGCTGACCACGGTGCCGGAAGGGATGGCCGGCAGCAGGCCGGGCAGCAGGGACAGCGGCACATATTGGATGGCGGCTTCCTGGTCGGCAAAGCCCGCGCCCGCCGCGCGCAGCCGCTCCAGCCGCGCCCGGCGCTGCTCCGCGGGTTCGGCCTCAAAACCTTTCAGGTCCGCTTCGGTCTTGCCCTGGTACCAGGCGCGCTTGGAAATTATTTTGCGCACCGTGCCCGTGCCGCTGCCGCCCACCTGGGCAGTGATATCTTTCAGGAACCCGGCGGCTATATTATTCGGCAGCCAGTCCACTTCGGGGAAATGGTTGCGGGCCTCATATGCGATACGCCCGTCTTTATAGCGTATGCGGCGCAGCGTATCCAGGGCGCCGGCGTCGTCAGCGCCCAGCGTAAAAGCCAGGGTCTCTTCCACGAAAGTAGTGCAGTCCAGCCCGGTGAAGCTCACCAGCGGCCCGCGGTCGAACTCTCCCTGCGCCCCCTCGCCCAGCGGGCCCAGCACATAGGGTATGCCCAGGAACCTGTCGCTGACGGCGCGCAGGCGCACGCCTATATCGGCCGCGCCGCGCAGGTTCGAATTATATTTTACGGGGGCCGGCGAGGAAACAGGAGCAAAAACCGGGGCATAGCCTCGGGGCGCCGAAAGCTGCAGGGCCGAAAAAGCGCCGTGCGCCTGCGCCGCGGCGGGGGCCGCGGCAAAAGCGGACAGTATCAGGGCGAAAGCCAGTTTAAAGCCGGTTGCGGGGCGCGCGGTTATCATTGTATATATGATAACAGCCGGCCCGGCATCCGCGGAGTGTCGTAGGGCCCCCGCAATAATAATTTTTGGCGCCCGCGCCGTTAGGCCCTTTGGCCCGGCCCCTAGTGAGCGGCCAGCGCTTTCATAAGGCCCAATTCATTCCGGTAAAGAAAAACCGCCAGCAGAATAAAGCACAGAAGGCCGAAGAAGATCAGCGCGCCGGCCGCGCCTCCCCGCGCGGGAGGCGGGGGCAGCATAAGGTTCTCTTTGCGCGACTCGACATAATCCGCGTAGATATCGCAAGCCGAAATAATATAGATCGGCCTCAGGAACAGCATCACCACGCCGGTCGCCGCCAGGATAGGCACCGCCACCCAGAAGTAGAAGGTATAGATCTGCGCCTCCGCCCCCAGTTTCCAATTGATCAGGCCGGGGAATTTAACGAACAATAAGATAGCCCCGGCGTAAGCCGCTATGCCCACCACCCAGCACAGCAGGGAATACCCCGCCCGCAGGATCACGATATCCTTGAACCTGTCGCTGACCAGGTCCACGGAGCGGCGGCCGGCGTCGAGCAGGCCCCGGCCCGTGATCAGCGCCGGCAGGATCCCTATGGTCGCCACTTTCCAGGCGTAATACATGGCTTCGCTCAAATACTTATCGGCCGCGGTGCGGCGGTCGTTCTTCTTGGGCAGCCGGTCCAGAATGCGGTTGACCGTCCACCACCCGTCCACCCAGTGAAAGATCCACAGCGGCCAGGCCTTGGGCAGCACCAGTTTAAGGCACTCGTCGATGGTGGACTCCCTGCCCTGCCGGTTCAGGAAATGGACGGCCCCCATGCAGCCCGACAGGATCCCCAGGGGGAAAGCCGTCAGCCCCACGCACACGAAGGACCACAGGAACAGGATCAAGTCGCCGGGCGTAGCGCCGTGCGAAGAGGAAGCCCTGCGCCAGGCTTCTTCCGGTATCCAGCCCAGCATCTGTATCCAGACATAGTAACCCGCGGCCACGCAGGCCCATTGCAGCACGGCGAAAGTAATAATTTCTTTTTCCAGGAAGATCAGCTTCAGGCTGAATTTGGTGCGCCGCCAGAAACCGGCCAAGCCTTCCAGCTTTGAAGGCCGGTCGGCGCGCATGGCCGGCAGCTGGAAAACTTCCGTTTTGACCGCGGCCATGCCGCTGAAATATTCATTAAGCCACATACCTAATAATACTAAAAAGACCGGGAAGATTCACACGTCCCGCGCCTCCGCTATGCGTTGCAATACTTGTCCAATAATGTTAGATTTTCGTAGCACCGGTTACGCCGCAAAACCCCGCTGCCGCGGGCAGGCTGCGCCGGAATCTACTGGCACCGCGAAAGAAAATGGGAACCCTATCATGATCAAAAGAACCGCAAAAGGCGCATATCTTATTCTTCTGCTGGCTTTGGCGCCGGCCTGCGCGCAGACAGAACTGAAAACGGAATACCTGCCCCTGGACCAGGCCATCAGGGAAGTTTCCGAGGACCAGGCAGCGCTGCCCGCGCTGTATAGCACCGTAAAGGAAATATATCTCCGGCAGGGAAAGATGGACAAGGCGCTCAGCCTGCTGGAAACTTACAACCGCAACAACGGGAGCGACCAGGGGCTGCTCAACGCATTGGCGTATCTTTACGAACAGTCGGGAGCGCCTGCCAAAGCGGCGGCGCTATATGAGCGGATGCTGGTCCTGAATTCCGTAAACGCCCAGTCCGTCAGGCCGAAACTGATCGCCCTTTATATCCGGCTGGGCACCCTTGATAAAGCGCGGGACCTGACGGAACTTGAACTCAAAAGGGAGCCGGACAACCCGCTGCTGCTGCGGCAATTCGCCAAGGTCCAGCTGGACCGGAAAGATTTCTACGGCGCGGAAGACAGTTACAAGAAACTCCTTAAGCTTAAGCCGGTGCACTACGATTACATTCTGCTGGCCGATGTCTATATGGAACAGAAAAAAACCGACAAAGCGGTGGAGATCCTGGAGGAAGGCATAAGCAAATTCCCCGGCAGCGAAGTGGACCTCCGTACAGCCCTGGCCAATATCCACATGCGCCTCGGCGACAAAACGAAAGCCCTGCTTATCCTCAACGATGTTCTGTGGAAAGTGAACGAGCCGCAGCAAAAAGAAAATATCCGCCAGCTCATCAGGAATTACGAGGGCACTCCCGCTCCCGGCCAGCCGGCTGCTCAGTCCGGAGTGATCACGCCGCCGTAGCGGCGGCCGGGCACGCCCGGGAACAACAAAAGAGCCTTCCGTCTCCGGAAGGCTCTTTTGTTTTGCGCCTGCGCTGCCTTACTGAACAGCGGGCGGAGGCTGCTGCGGCGCGGGCTGCTGCACAACAGGCAGCGGGGCCGCCGGCTGCTGGGCCGGCGCGTACTCCCTGGTGCCCATCCTGGTCATCCAGACGGCGCCCAGCCCTATCATGGTCCCGAAGGCCAGCAGCATTACGCCGATCAGCGACAGGATACCGCCGACCAGCGGGATAAGCTTGCCGAAGAACAGCAGCCCGGCCATGATAGCGTAGCCGGCGGCCACCCTGGCCGCTAGCCCGGCGGGGCAGGGCTTCTTTATCCCTTCGAAGAAACGCTGCTGAAGCACCACGCTGAAAGCGCTGAGCCCCAGTATGGCCGCCGCCGCGTACAGCATGAACGCGAAGGGGACCAGCGGTATGCCCAGCACCGACACTACCATCATCAGCAGGCCGGGCAGGAAACCTATGAGCAGCAGCGCGCCTATGCCGGCCGCGCGCCAGATATCGCCGGAGATGGCCGCCGCGGCCGCCGTCACGTTCTTGGGGAAGAACACCGGGGCCAGCAGCAGCAGTATTACGCCGGTGACCAGCGTGGAAAGCAGCACCACCAGGCCGGCGCCTACCAGGCCGCCTATAAGGCCGCCCAGCACCCAGGGGCCGGCCTCATTTTCTTCGCCGGCGTAGCGCAGCACCTTCAGCACGCGCGGCAGCGTGCCGCTCAGCGAGCGCATGTCGAAATTGTGGATCTCGCCTTTATGCACGGCTTTCTCGCTTTTGGTTATAGCTCCGCCCAGCGCCGAAATATCGCCGTCCACTTCGCCGGCTTTGGACAGAGAAACTTTCCCGCCCAGGCTGGTAATATCGCCGTTAACCCTGCCGCTCACGTCCACGGGGCCGCCCAGGCTGACCACGTCGCCCTTTACCGCGCCGCTCACGTCCACCGTGCCGCCCATTGCGACGAGGTCCCCCGTAACTTCTCCCTTTACGGTTACCGAGGCGCCGC
>DAOPZW010000104.1:0-11100 GCA_035353595.1 Elusimicrobiales bacterium
AGCGCCTCATCGACCTGTCGGGCCTGAACGTCGTGATCAGCGTGGTGATAACCTGTGCGCTGGGCTTGTGGGCGAGATCCCTGTTATACGGTTTCCTGTGGCGGTAGCCGTTGCGTGAGCATCATGAGCATCGAGAACCTAAAGATAGACGACGCGGCTTTCACCTATATAGACGTAGAGACTACGGGGCTTTCGCCGCGCACCGCCCGGGTGTGCGAGGTGGCCGCCATAAGTTTTCGCGGCACAGAAAGGCTGGCTACAGTGGCCGAACTGGTGAACCCGGGCTGCCCGATACCGGCGGAATGCACGCGCGTGCACGGCATTACCGACGAGATGGTGAAGGACGCGCCCGCTTTCGCGGCCGTGGCCCCGCGGCTGCTGGCGGCGCTGGAAGATTCCGTGCTGGTGGCGCACAATGCCTCGTTCGACACGGCTTTCCTGGAAATGGAATTCAAGCGCATCGGCCTTAAATTCCCGGCCCTGCGCGTGGTGGACACGCTGGTCCTGGCCAGGAAAGGCTGGAAGTTCAAAAGTAACAGGCTGGGCAATATCGCCGCCGAGCTGAACATCTCCAGCGAGGGCTGGCACCGCGCCCTCAGCGACGTGGAAATGACGAGGAAGATCCTGGAACACTTTGTGGCGGCTATGAAAAACAACGGGGCAGTGACCGTAAAAGACATTCTGGAAAAAGGAACTAAAAAATGAAGAAAAATAATTTCAACCTGGGCGCGGCGCCGGGCATCAGGGATTTCGCGGAAGTGGCTTACGGGTTCAGGAAAGTTTCCGTGCCCCCGCGGGCGCTGAAGCTGGTGGCCGCCAGGCGCCGCCGCCTGGAGGAACTGCTGGCTTCCGACAAGGTGATGTACGGCATCAACACCGGTTTCGGCCAACTGGCCAGCCAGCGCGTGTCGGCCAAGAACCTCAAGGCGCTGCAGGTCAATTTGATACGCAGCCACGCCTGCGGCGTCGGAGAACCGCTGGAGGACGCCGAGGCGGTCGGCCTGATGTTCGCCCGGGTGAACGAACTGGTGATGGGCAATTCCGGCGTGCGCCCGCTGCTGATCAAGAAACTCGCCGAGCTGATAAACAAGGGCATTATTCCTTTCATCCCGTCCAAAGGCTCCGTCGGGGCCAGCGGGGACCTGGCGCCCTCGGCGCACATGGCGCTGGTGCTTATCGGCGAAGGCATGGCCAGGCGCGTCGGCGACGAGAACTGGAAGCCCGCCGCGGCCGTGCTGAAAAAAGCCGGCATAAAGCCCGTGGAGCTGGCCGAGAAGGAAGGCCTGGCCCTGATCAACGGCACCCAGGCCATGAAGGCCGTGGGCGGCCTGGCGCTGTTCGAGGCCCTGAATCTTTTCTCCTCTTCCGTGATCGCCGGCGCCCTGAGCCTGGAGGCGCTCAAAGGCACCCCCAGCGCTTTCGACAGCCGGATCCACGCGCTGAAGCCGCACCCCGGCCAGGTGCAGGTGGCGGCCGAGCTGGCGGCCCTGCTTAAGGGCAGCCAGATACGCGCTTCGCACCGCAGCGCCGACACGCGGGTGCAGGACCCTTATTCCCTGCGCTGCATGCCGCAGGTGCTGGGCGCCGTGCGGGATACCCTGGAACACGCCGTGTCCGTTTTTGAGACAGAGTTCGCCTCGGTGACCGATAACCCGCTGGTTGTCAGCTCCGGCGACGGCAAGGGCGGCGTAGAGGTGATCTCCGGAGGGAATTTCCACGGCCAGGCCGTGTCCTTCGCGGCCGACTTCGCGGCCATCGCCGTGACGGCCCTGGGCAATATCTCCGAGCGGCGCATCGCCCAGCTGGTCAGCGATTTCGAGATCCTGCCGCCTTTCCTGGCCCGCAACCCGGGGCTGGAATCCGGCTTCATGATAGCGCATGTGACGGCGGCCGCGCTGTGCAACGAGAACAAGATCCTGTGCCACCCGGCCAGCGCCGATTCCATCCCCACGTCGGCCAATAAAGAGGATTTTGTCAGCATGGGGATGAACGCCGCGCTGAAACTGAGCACGGTGGTGCGCAACGTGGCCAGGATAACGGCCATAGAGCTGATGGCCGCCGGGGAGGGCGTGGAATTCCACCGCCCGCTGAAGTCCAGCCGCAGCCTGGAGGCGGCGCTGGCGGGCCTGCGCAAGATCTCCCCGGCCTTCAAGGGCGACGAAGTTTTTTCGGAGCGCATCGAGGACGTGGCCGAAGGCGTTCTGACCGGGTATTTCCTTTAATTATCGGAGGCTGTTCAAATGAGCTCAGTAATGAAAAATATACGCGCGGCGCGGGGCAACAAACTTTCATGCAAGGGCTGGCAGCAGGAGGCCGCCCTGCGCATGCTGATGAATAACCTGGACCCGGAGGTGGCCGAGCGCCCCGAAGACCTGATAGTGTACGGCGGACGCGGCAAGGCCGCCCGCAACTGGGATTGCTATCACGCCATCGTGGCCTCGCTGCGCGGGCTGAACAACGACGAGACGCTGCTGGTGCAGAGCGGCAAGCCCGTAGGCATCCTGCGCACGCACGAGTATTCTCCGCGCGTGATCATCGCCAACTCCAACCTGGTGGGCAACTGGGCCAATTGGGAAACCTTCGACGCGCTGGAAAAGAAAGGGCTGATGATGTACGGCCAGATGACGGCCGGCTCCTGGATATATATAGGTACGCAGGGCATACTGCAGGGCACCTATGAAACCTTCGCGGCCTGCGCGCGCAAACATTTCAAGAGCGACCTGGCGGGCAAGCTGACCGTTACCGGCGGACTGGGCGGCATGGGCGGCGCGCAGCCGCTGGCCGTAACCATGAACGGCGGCGTGGCGATAGTCATTGAAGCCGACGAGACCCGCATACAGAAGCGGCTGGACACGGCCTACGTTGATATCATGTGCCGCGACCTCGACGAGGCGCTGGAACTGGCCGGCAAGGCCGTTAAAGCGAAAGCGCCTCTTTCCATCGGGCTGCTGGGCAACTGCGCCGAGGTGCTGCCCGAGCTGGCCCGCCGAGGCGTTAAGGTGGACGTGCTGACCGACCAGACCTCGGCCCACGACCCGCTGAAAGGCTATATTCCCAGAGGGTACAGCGTTAAGGAAGCCGACGCGCTGCGCCGCGCCGCCCCGGATAAATATCTCAAGCTTTCGATGGAATCCATCGCCATCCACGTCGAGGCGATGCTCAAGCTGCAGAAAGCCGGCGCCGTCACTTTCGATTACGGCAACAATATCCGCACGATGGCTTTCAAGCAGGGCGTAAAAAATGCCTACGACTTCCCGGGCTTCGTCCCGGCGTATATCCGCGACCTGTTCTGCGAGGGCAAGGGCCCGTTCCGCTGGGCCGCCCTTTCCGGCGACCCGAAAGATATCGCCGTCACGGATAAGCTGGTGCTCGACCTGTTCCCCAGAGACGAACATCTGCGGCGCTGGATGGACATGGCGACGAAGAAAGTGAAATTCCAGGGGCTGCCGTCGCGCATCTGCTGGCTGGGCTACGGCGAGCGGCACCTGATGGGCCTGCGCATCAACGACCTGGTGAAGAAGGGGAAGATCTCGGCCCCTGTCGTTATCGGCCGCGACCACCTGGATTCCGGGTCCGTGGCCAGCCCCTACCGCGAGACCGAATCGATGCGGGACGGCTCCGACGCTATCGCCGACTGGCCTATCCTCAACGCCCTGGTAAATACCGCCTCCGGGGCCAGCTGGGTGTCTTTCCACCACGGCGGCGGGGTGGGCATGGGCTATTCCCTGCACGCCGGGCAGGTCACCGTGGCCGACGGCACCAAAGAGATGGCAGCGCGCCTGGAGCGCGTGCTCACCAATGACCCGGCCATGGGCGTGCTGCGCCACGCCGACGCGGGCTACAAGCTGGCGGCTGATTTCGCTGAAAAGAAAGGCGTAAAGATCCCGATGCAGGGTAAAAAAGGAGAAAAATAATGGCTGCCGAATTCAGTTTCGACGTGGTTTCGAAGGTGGAATACACCGTGGTGGACGAGGCTATCGCGATAGCCATGAAGGAAGTGATCAACCGTTACGATTTCAAGGACTCTAAGTCGGAGATCAATTTCGACAAGAAAGCCAACGTCATAACGCTGCAGTCCAGCGACGCCTACAAGGTGAAGGCGCTGTACGAGGTGCTGCTCACCAAGATCTCGAAGCGCGGCCTGCCCGTGAAGAACTTCGAGGCGCAGAAGGTAGAGAGCGCGCTGGGCGGCACGGCCAAGCAGGCGGTAAAGATACAGCAGGGCATACCGCAGGATAAGGCCAAGGAGATCGTGCGGGCCATCAAGGACCGGAAGCTCAAGGCCAACACCTCGATACAGGGCGACACGCTGCGCGTGACCTCCAAATCCAAGGACGAGCTGCAGGCCGTAATGTCCTTGTTGCGGGGCGGGGATTTCGGCCTGACGCTGCAGTTCGAAAATTACCGCTGATGGCCATACTGTTCACGGGCATAAAACAGCTGCTGACCTTCGCCGGGGACGACGCTCCCCGCGCGGGGGCGGCCATGCGCGACACAGGCCTGGTGAGGAACGCCGCCGTGCTGACTGACGGCGGTCTCATCGTGGCCGCCGGGCCCCGGGCCGCCGTGGCGCGCCACCGTCTGGCGAAAAAGGCGAAGACGGTCGAAGTGAACGGCGTCTGCCTGCCGGGCTTTGTGGACAGCCACACGCACGCGGTCTTCGCCGAGCCGCGGCTTAAAGATTTCTCGATGCGTACCGCCGGGGCCTCGTACCAGGAAATTAAGGCCGCGGGCGGGGGGATACTTTCCAGCATAGGCGCCGTGCGCCGGCAGCCGCTCAAAGCTATGGCGGCGCAGCTGGCGGCCAGGGCCGCGCGTTTCCTGGAATGCGGCACCACCACGGCAGAAGTCAAAAGCGGCTACGGCCTGACGCTGGAGTCCGAACTTAAAATGCTGCGGGCCGTGAAGGCGGCCGCAAAGCTTACGCCGCTGGAAATGCTGCCTACCCTGCTGGCCGCGCACGGCGTGCCGCCGGAGTTCAACGGCGACGCGCAGAAATACCTGGCCTACGCCGCCGCGGAGATCCTGCCGCGCGCCGCGGCCGAAAAGCTCGCGGTATTCGCGGATATCTTCTGCGAAAAAGGTTATTTTACGCCGGAGCAGACCACCGCTTACCTGCTGGAGGCCCGGCGCCTCGGTTTTACACCCAAAGTGCATTCCGAACAGCTCTCGAACTACGGGGGCACGCGCGCGGGCGCCGCCGCCGGGGCGGTCAGCGCCGACCACGCCGACCACGTTTACGCGGAGGACATCTCCGCCCTGCGCGACGCCGGGACTATAGCCACGCTGCTGCCCGCGTCGAACTTCTACCTGGGCCTGGCGAAATTCCCGCCAGCGCGCGAGCTTATAGCCCAGGGCGTGCCGGTGGCCCTGGCCACCGACTTCAATCCCGGCACCTGCCCCTGCTGGAACATGCAGTTCGTGCTGTCGGCGGCCTGCACCCATTGCGCCATGACCCCGGAGGAGGCGCTGTGCGCCGCCACGGTCAACGGGGCCTGGGCGCTGGGTATCGGCGACAGGGTCGGCACCCTGGCGCCCGGCAGGCAGGCCGACCTGGCCTTCTTCGGGGCCGACGATTACCGCGAGCTCTGCTATTATTTCGGCGCCAGCCAGTGTTTGATGACCGTAAAGAAAGGGAAGATAGTTTACGGCAAGGGCCGTTGACGCCGGCAGCGGTTTTGAGGCCATTTTATGAGAATAATCCTGTTCGATATCGACGGCACGCTGATCAAAGCGGGGGGAGCCGGAGCCCGCGCGCTGAACCACGCGGTCAAGGCTATGACCGGGCATCCCGAGGCCTGCAAATCCTTCCAGCTGCAGGGCGCCACCGACGCCGCCAATTTCGAGAACACTTATAAAGCGGGGGCCGGCCGCAAGCCCACTAAAAAAGAAATGGCCCTGCTCACCCGCAAGTACGTGGGCCGCCTGCCGCACGAGGTGCGGGCCTCGGTGGCCGCTAAGAATTATTCAACGGTCAAAGGGGTGGAGAAATTCCTGGCAACACTTTCCGGCCGTAAAGACGTCCTGATCGGCCTCGGCACCGGGAACCTTAAAGTAGGCGCTTTTATCAAGCTTGAACCGTCCGGGCTGATGAAGCATTTCGCCTTCGGCGGCTACGGCTGCGATTCCCATCACCGGTGCAAAGTGCTGGAAAAAGCGGTCGAGCGCGCCGCTGAGATCGCCGGCGCCGAAATAAAATGTAATGAGGTATATGTTATCGGGGACACGCACCGCGACGTGGAAGCGGCCAAAGAGGCCGGGTATCATTCCGGCGCCGTCCTGGACGGGTTCGGCGAAGAGCGGGCCGTCATGCGTTCCAACCCGGAACTGATCGCCAGGAATTTCTCCGACATGAAGCCGTGGCTGATCTGGCTGGGGCTTCGGAAAGACCCCAAAGGAGTGCGGCGGGGCACCTATATCTGCCCCGATTCCCCCATCGAACACGCCCACCACGGCAGCACCGGGGCGGACCTTAAAGATATCGACGACAGGATCAAGTCGCTGCGCAAAGAAAAAAGGAAAATAACGGGCCGCTGAACTTAAACATATGAAAATAGAAGAAACCCTCACCGCAAAAGACATCAGGGAGATCCCGGCGCTGCTGGAGGATTTTTCCAGGAACGCCGGAAGCCTTAAAAGCGCGGCTCTCCGCTCGAAAGACAATGTGGTTTATCTTGTAGGCCGCGGCTCTTCCGGCAACGCCACCCTGTTCGCGAAGTATGTCTGGGAAACCTGCGCCGGGACTATCACGAATTTCATACACCCTCACTCTGTTTTTGAGGCGGTGAAACCGCTTAATTTCAAGGGGCAGGCCGTGTGGGCTTTTTCCCAGTCGGGCAAGAGTCCGGACATCGTGGCCTGCCTGGAAAAGCTGATCGGCTGGGGCGCCCGCGGCACGGCGGTCACCAATGAAGCCGACCTGGCGCAGAACCCCTTGGCCCGCCTGGCCGGCCGGCATATCCTGCTGTCCCGGTCCCCGGAACTGCCGGTGGCCGCCACGAAGAGTTTCATCCTGCAGCTCTGGGCGGTCCTGTGGACGGCGCAGGTCTGGAGCGGGTGTTTCAGCGAAAAAGATTTTTCGGAGACGGTAAAGCTTGCCAGGCGGCTGGTAGCGGCACCGGTGAAGCCGGCGGGGCAGGACTTTTTTAAGAAGCTCAAGAAGGCGCAGATGATAGGTTTTGTCGGGCGCGGGCCGTATAATGCGGTCGCCGACGATTCAGCCCTTAAGTTCAGGGAAATGGCGCGGGCTCACGCGCTGGGCTATTCCGCCGCGGAATTCCTGCACGGGCCGGTGGGCGCCTACACGGGCCGCGATTTCGTTTTCCTGCTCAGCCCCGGCGCGGCGCTGCCCGAGGACCTGCTGAAGGTGAAAAAGGCCCTGGATGAGCGCGGCACCCCGTACCGCGTAGTGGCGCAAAAGAGGGGAAAATACCCTTTTAACTGCCTGCTCACCGATATCGAGATGAAGCTCCTGGCGCTGAACCTGGCGCTGGCGCGCGGCCTTAACCCCGATAATCCCAAAGGCCTCAAGAAAGTGACGCTGACCTTCTGAATCCGCCCCTAAAGGCGGTTTGGCCTTAAAAACGCGTGTAACAACGCGGGTATTGACTTAATTTCAGGGTACCATATAATATAAACGCGCTTAAAAGCGGGGCAGAGGAATGCAGCGCCTGCCCTATGAGTCCTATTTTGTCCGTGGTATCGTGCGGAATCCGGGAAAAGATTTTCTCCAGTGTATCTGAGTTCTTCCAGGAGGTTCAGTGCCCCGCAGTAAAGATACCGCCTCTTCCGAAGAACCGGGCAGCGGGCCCGGTGACGGGGGGGTGCGCGCCGCCGGAGCCGTGCCCGGCCCCCTGCAGGGGGGGCGGTCTTTTTTGCGCCGCCCCGGCGCCTGGAGGACGCTGTGCCTCGTTCTCGCCTGCTCCCTGGCTTTTTCATTTTCACCGTCCATCCTCTCTTCCGCCGGGCTGCATTTCGGACTGATCTCGGCGGTAAAAAGCAAAGTTAAAGAGCTGGGGAAGAAAATTCGCGCCCGCACCGCCCCTACGCAGCTGGCCGCGGTGGCTCTTAGCTCCACTTCCATAAGTTTGAGCTGGAAAGATAACGCCAAAGACGAGAGCGGGGTCGGGATAGAGAGAAAGAGCAACGAGTCCGGGGCTTATATCACGCTGACCATAGCCGCGCCCGACACGGTAGGCTATATTGACACCGGTTTAAGCGGAGACGTCACCTATTACTACCGCGTCCGGGCTTATACCCCCGCCGGCGCGTCCGATTACTCGAATGAAGCGTCCCTGCGGACCCTGAACACCCCGCCGGTAATAAGCTCCGTTACGGCCGCGGCCGCGATACTTTCTACGGGGACGACCACGTCCGTGACCTGCGAAGCTTCGGACGCCGACGGCGATGCGCTGGTTTATTCATGGCAGGCGGCCAGCGGCACTCCTTCCGGAACAGGTCCTGTGTTCGCGTGGACGGCCCCGTCCGTCCCCGGCACCTACAAGATAGGCTGCACTGCGGACGACGGCAGGGGAGGGACAGACCGGAAGGACGCGGAAGTGCGGGTGGCGACAGGGCCGGTGATAATTTCCATAACTCCCTATCCCGCCAAAGTGACGAGCGGGGGGACCTCGGATATCGTGTGCGTGGCTACGGCGCCCGGCAGCGCCTCACTGACTTATGCCTGGACGGCGGCCAGCGGAACGCCCGCCGGAACCGGCTCTTCTTTCGCGTGGACGGCGCCGGCGGCTACCGGCACCTACCTGGTCAATTGCGTTGTGACGGACGTTTACGGCATTTCGGCCTTCGCTCAAGTGGAAATGCATGTGAGCAACCTGGTAATAAGCGCGCTTACGGCAACTCCTATCGCCGTAGAGCCGTCGGGCGTTTCCACCATAACCTGCACGGCCGCGGACCCGGATAGCCCTGTCTTGACCTATGCCTGGCTGGTCGACGACGCCCCGTACGCGGTGCTGCCTTCCTCGCGCATAGTCTGGACGGCGCCCGCGGACCTCGGAACCTATAAAATAACCTGCGAAGCGACCAACAGCGCCGGGGACAAGGCGCAGCGGGATGTGAACGTCTGGGTGGCTACGGGGCCGGTCATCATTTCCGTTGTAGCCGCTCCCTCCAGGGTGAAGAGCGGCGCCGTGTCGGATCTGGTATGCGTGGCTACGGCGCCTAACGGCATCGCGCTGTCCTATGGCTGGACGGCTGCCAGCGGCACTCACGCCGGGACAGGCGACGAGTTCGCCTGGACGGCGCCCGCGGCTACCGGCACATATCCCGTCTACTGCGAGGTCTCGGGCGGCGGCGGCACGGCTTCGAAGAGCGCGGAAGTGCAGGTGAGCAACCTGGAGATAACCGCAATGACGGCGGCGCCCGGGATCGTTTATAAGTCCGGCGTTTCCACCATAACCTGCGCCGCCGAGGATTCTGCAAGCTCCGCGCTGACCTACAGCTGGGTGGTGCCGGACGGGGAGTATGCCGTGCTGGATTCTTCGCGCATAGCCTGGACGGCGCCTCCGTATGTAGGGGCCTTCACAATAGGCTGCGAGGTGTCGAACGAAGCCGGCGACAAGGCGCAGCGCGAAGCGGAAGTGCTGGTGGCTACGGGACCTGTAATAATTTCTGTAAACGCCAGCCCCTTAAAAGTGCCGAGCGGGGGCCTGTCTTCGGTAGTCTGCCTTGCTACGGCGCCGGGAGGCGTAGCCCTGACTTATGGCTGGTCGGCGGCCAGCGGAACGCACACCGGCGCCGGCACCGATTTCGACTGGACGGCGCCGGCGGCGACCGGCACCTACCTGCTCTACTGCAATGTGTCGGGCGGCGGCGGCACGGCCTCTAAGAGCGTGGAAGTGCAGGTGAGCAACCTGGCGATAACATCGCTGACGGCCGTTCCCGGGGTAGTCTACCAGTCCGGGGTTTCCACCATAACCTGCGCGGCGGCCGATCCGGACAGCCCGGTCCTGACCTATGACTGGACTGTGCCGGGCTCGATACCATATACGGTGCTGTCTTCCTCGCGTATCGCCTGGACGGCGCCCGAGGAGCTCGGGACCTACGAGATAGGCTGCAAAGTCACCAACAGCGCCGGCGACACCGCGCAGCGCGAAGTGGAGGTAAGGGTAGCTACGGGGCCGGTCATAATTTCCGTGACCGCAGAACCGGGCAAGGTCATGAGCGGCAGAGTTTCAAGCCTCGTATGCCTGGCTACCGCGCCGGGCGGCGTAGCGCTGACTTACGCCTGGTCGGCGGCCAGCGGAACGCATACCGGCGCCGGCACCGATTTCGACTGGACGGCCCCCGCGGCGACGGGCACTTATCTCGTCTACTGCGAAGCCTCCGGCGGCGGCGGCACGGCCTCGAAGAGCGTGGAAGTCCGGGTGATCAACCTGGTGATAAACGCGCTGACGGCTGTTCCCGGGGTTGTAGAGCCGTCGGGCGTTTCCACCATAACCTGCGCGGCGGCCGATCCCGACAGTCCGGTTCTGGACTACAATTGGCGGGTGCCGGCCGGCACCTATGAACTGCTGGCCTCCTCGCGCATAGCCTGGACGGCGCCCGGGGACCTCGGGACCTACACCATAGGCTGCGAAGTGACCAACAGCGCCGGCGGTTCGGCGCAGCGCGACGTGGAACTCCGGGTGGCCACCGGTCCGGTAATTATTTCCATAACGTCCAATCCCTTGAAGGTCCCGAGCGGCGGGAAATCCAGCATCGTGTGCCTGGCCACGGCGCCGGGCGGCGTGCCGCTGACTTACGCCTGGTCGGCGGCCAGCGGTACGCACAGCGGTTCAGGCACTGATTTCGACTGGACGGCCCCTGCGGCTACCGGCACGTACCTTGTCTACTGCAACGCTTCGGGCGGCGGCGGCGCGGACTTGAAGAGCGTAGAAGTGCAGGTCAGCAACCTCGCTATAAGCGCGCTGACGGCGGTTCCCGGGATAGTTTATCAGCAGGGCGTTTCCACCATAACCTGCGCGGCGGCCGATCCGGACAGCCCGGTCCTGGACTACCATTGGCAGGTGCCGGCCGGCACCTACGAACTGCTGGCCTCCTCGCGCATAGCCTGGACGGCGCCCGGGGACCTCGGGACCT
>DAOPZW010000105.1:0-10982 GCA_035353595.1 Elusimicrobiales bacterium
TTCATCGGGATGTTCGTCGAAAAAGCGTCTAACTTCGACCAATAGCCCCCACCAAATATAAAGCCGGTCTTCGAAAGAAGGCCGGCTTTTATTTTTTCGGCCTTTCCGGAACCCAACCAGATAGAGGGTTCCCTCCCTGAATTTTCAGGGTTTTTGAGGTCTTCGTCATTACCTTATATACGATACAACAGGCTTGTCGCCAACTGACGACAGACTCCGCTCCGGAGAATTCCGGCGGGTTCCATTTGCATGCGTAAATGTCCACGCTGCCCGCCCCACGGGATGCACAAAATCCAGTTCACGGCCGGCTTTATAGCGCCGGTAATTAATAGCGGTCTCCGGCTCGCGCACGGGAGCGGCAAATTGCTAAATTATCGGTATGGAAGATCTTTATGAGTATAACCGCCAGGCCTGGGACCGGCAGGCGGCCGGCGGCAACAAGTGGACCATTCCCGTAACGGAGGCGCAAGTGCGCGCCGCGGCCCGCGGCGAGTGGAGCGTATTGCTGACGCCCCAGAAGCCCGTGCCGGCAGCCTGGTTCGGCGACCTGCGCGGCCGGCGGCTGCTGGGCCTCGCCAGCGGCGGCGGGCAGCAGGGGCCGGTCTTCGCCGCGGCCGGCGCCTCGGTGGTCATCCTCGACGCCTCCCCCGCCCAGCTCGCCCGCGACCGCGACTGTGCCGCGCTTTATTCTTTGGACCTCACGGCTGAAGAAGGCGACATGCGCGACCTTTCGCGCTTCGCGGACAACACTTTCGACCTGGTCTTCCACCCGGTGTCCAATTCCTTCATCCCGGACCCGCGCCCCGTCTGGCGCGAAGCCGCGCGCGTGCTCAAGCCCGGCGGCCGCCTGCTGTCCGGCTTCTGCCTGCCGCAATTGTTCCTGGTCGACCCCAAGAAGGACGACGCCGGAATAATCGACGTGCGTTTCACGCTGCCATACTCCGACGCGGAGCAGATGAAGCCCGAAGAAATTGCGGAACTGAAGGCTAAGGGCGAGCCGCTCTGCTACGGGCACACCCTCGACGCGCTGCTGGGCGGCCAGTTGGACGCCGGCCTGGTGCTGAAAGGTTTCTACGAGGACAACTGGCCCAAGGGGCGCAGCGCCATCTGCGACCGCCTTCCCTGCTTCGCCGCCACGCTGGCCGTGAAGCCCTAGGCGGCGGTTCAATTAATTTCCAGTTCGATGGTCTCCGGCAGCTTCTTCGGCCAGCCGGGAAGATCCGCGCCGGCGCTGAACCGCGCGGCGGCCTTGCCTTTCTGCAGGGCAGCGCCCGGGCTCAGTTCAGGGACTTGCCGCAATGGGGGCAAACGGCCTGGGAGCGGCGCTTGTTCAGCTCTTCAACGAAAGCCGAGCCGAGTATGCCGGCCGGCAGGGCGAACATGCCTATCCCGATAAGCGCTGAGAGGCTGCCCAGCACCTTGCCGGCCAGCGTAACCGGGAAAATGTCCCCGTAGCCGATGGTGGTAAGCGTAGCTATGCCCCACCACATGGCCGCCGGGATGCTGCTGAACTTGTCCGGCTGCACCTCGTTCTCGATGAAGAACATCAGGCTGGAAACTATCACCAGCAGGATGCCCGCCAGGAACATGGTTATCAGCAGCTCTTCCTTCTTATTGCGGAACACCCTGCCCAGCACCTGCAGAGAATCCGAGTAGCGCCCCAGTTTCAGCAGGCGTGCCAGCCGCAGCAGGCGCAGGGACCTTATGAACCGCAGGTCTACGGCGAAGAGGAAAGGCATATAAAAAGGCAGGATGGCCGCCAGGTCCACCAGGGTCAGCGGCCTGGCCGCCATGCGCAGGCGCCCGCCCACGGGGTGGGCCAGGGCCGGGTCGGCCGTGCAGGACCACAGCCGGGCCAGGTATTCGGCCGTAAAAACGGCCACCGAAAACCTTTCGAACCAGCCGAAGAAGACCCCGTAGCGCTGCGCCAGGAAGGGGACGGTCTCCAGCACTACCGAGATGGTGCTGAGCACGATAAGCCCCATGATGCCCAGCTTGAAAATATTCCCGGCGCGGTCCGCCCCGGAATGTGCCTCCACTATCTCGTAAACCCGCCGTTTCAAATTCACATCGCCTCCACGGAACCGAAAATTCAAGGACAGTATTTCTGAAAATATCGGCAAAAGCCGCAGCCCGAGCCCTTCGCGCCGGGCACCTTTACAGTGTTTTCACCGCCGCGGCGTAAGCCTCCCGGTTCCTGGCGCCGGTGGCCTGACCGGCCTGGGCTTCTACTTTCTTTATGCGCTCGGCGGTAGGCGGGTGGGACTGAAAGAGTTTTTCGAGGTCATTGGCCTTCTTGCCTCCTTCCATTGCCTGCAGCTTGCGGAAAAAATCCGCGTTGCCGTGCGGATCGTAGCCGGCGGCCAGGGCGTAGCGGGTCCCCAGCATGTCCGACTCGAACTCGTTGTCGCGGCCGTAACCCAGCAGCAGCATGTTGGTGAGGTAGCCGGTATACTGCTCCATGCCGGACAGGTCCCGCCTGGTGACCATGGCGGCGATATTGAGCAGGGCCTGGTAGCCGTACTGCTTCTCCATCGCCTTCATGCTGTGCCGCCCCACCACGTGGCCCACCTCGTGGCCCAGCACGCCGGCGAGCTCCGACTCGTCCGACATGGCCTTAAGTATGCCTTTCGTCACGAAGATATAACCGCCCGGAGCCGCGAAAGCGTTGACCATGTCCGTATCCAGCACGTAAAAGCTGTAAGCCAGAGCGCGCCTGTCGCAAACCGCGGTGATCTTCTGCCCCACCCCGGCCACGTAGGCCTCCAGCGCCGGGTCTGCGCGGCGGCCGTACTGTTTTATCACCGAATCCCGGGTTTCAGCCCCGAGGGCAACTTCATCCTTGTCGGAGAAGATGCGTATTTCCCGCTTGCCGGTCACCGGGTTGGTGGCGCAGCCGGCCAGCAGCGCGGCGCACAGGGACAAAAGGATAAGTTTCGATGGTTTCATTTGAGGCCTCCTCACCTGATTTTACAATTTTGCGGCTTCCGGTTTAACCGCCTTCAGCTCCGGTGCGGCCCGCCCGGAAGACGCGCTGAGGCTAAGCATTTTTTGCCCGCCCGCCGTCTTCCCGGCTTTGAGGCCCGCTGCGGGCGGAGGGGATGGTCGGCGGCGGTAAACTCGCCGGTGACGTAATACGAGGCCTGGGACCGCGCCAGCAGTTCCCCGCCGCCGTAGATGCGGCCCTCGGCGCGCATGAGGCGTCTGCCGGCGCATATCACTTCGCCCTCGGCGCGCAGCCGGGTGCGGGCCGGCGCCCCCTTTAGGTAGCTGACGCTCATGTCGATGGTAACGACGCGCTTGCCGGCGGTAACGCAAGCCACCCCCATGGCGAAATCCGCCACCGCGGCCAGCGTGCCCCCGTGCACCGTGCCGTAGATGTTGCCGTGCCGCTCCACCGCTTTCATCGCGCATTCACAACGGCCCTTGGCCAGCTTTGTTATCCGCAGGCCCAGGAAGTTCTCCAGCACGTCGGTCCGGGAGCTTTTCCTGAAGTACTCTCTGATCCAGGCGAGGTGTTTCTTCATGGTGGATAAATTTTACAAAGATATCCGGCGGCCTGGCGCCTGTTGATCGTCCGGGAAGAGCATGCCGGGGCTCCTTCCTATGACATAAAACTGTTGGACGACCCCAGGGCCGGCCGCCTGTCTGTTCAACCTGCCGCTGATAGTCTTTACGGCGCTGCTGTTCCTGTATATCACAGTCATATAAACCTAAATAGGCTAAGACCCGGGCGGCTCCGGTGCCGCGGCCTGTTGGCCGTGCCGCGAAACTGCCGGGAGAGGTGTTTGGGCGTCAGCCGGCGGCGGATCTATTCTCCCGCCCGGTTTGTATAAGCTGCGTTTTGGCGCGCGGATAATATTTTGTAAACTTGCCGCATGCCGCACCGCATAACCAGCCGCCAGGCCATACTCCCGCCCGAGCAGGCCATCCACGCGCTGCACCCGCAGGTCCCTAAGAATGAAGTCCTTCATGCCTTGCGCGAGCGCGTTAAAGAACTGACCGCGCTGCATTCCACGGTCTGCATACTGCAGAACGACCGGCTTTCTACGCGGGAGATCCTGGCCCGGGTGGTCAGGCTTATTCCCCCGGCCTGGCAGTATCCGGAAGTTACGGCGGGCCGCATTATCGTCGGCGGCCGTGAAAGCGCTACGAAGGGGTTCCGGCGCACGCGCTGGCTGCAGGCCTGCGATTTCAGGATCAGCCCGGAACTGGCCGGGCGCATAGAGGTCTATTATCTCAAGAAGACCCCGGCGGAAGCGGAGGGCCCGTTCCTGGCCGAAGAGCGCAACCTTATCAACTCCCTGGCGGATATGCTGCGCGTTTATTTCGAGCGGAAGCTGGCCTCAAAGGCCCTGCTGGATGCCCATAACGACCTGGAAAAGCGCGTAAAGGCGCGTACCGCCGAACTGGAAAAACTCAACGCCGCGCTGAAAGCCGAGGTGCGCGAACGCGAGCTGCGGCAGAAGCAGATACTCTCCTACCAGGAGAAGCTGCGCGGGCTTTCCGCCGAACTGATACTTACCGAGGAGCGCGAGCGCCGCGAGATAGCCACCGACCTGCACGACGTAATAGGCCAGACCCTGGCCATGGCCAAGATGCGGGCGGGCGCCCTGCGCGGCCGCCATTCCGCCGCGGAGGCTCCGCCGGAACTGAAGGACCTTTCTTCTTTTATCGACGAGGCGATACTCGCCACGCGCAGCCTTACCTTCCAGCTGGCCTCTCCCATCCTTTACGAACTGGGACTCGAGAGCGCGCTGGAGCGCCTGGCCGAGGACACCCGCCAACAACACGGCCTGCGGGTGGAGTTCCGCGGCGACGGCAAGACCAGAACGCTGTCCACCGAGACCAGCGTGCTGATCTTCAAGGCGGTGCGGGAACTCATTATGAACGCCGTTAAGCACGCGAAGGCCTCCGAGGTGAAGGTGTGCGTGCGCGGTGCGGCGGGGCTGATAACCGTGACGGTGCGCGACAACGGGCGCGGGTTCGCTCCGGCCGCGGCCGGCTACGGCGGCGACCGCAGGGGTTTCGGGTTGTTCTCCATACGTGAGAAAGTCTCCCGCCTCGGCGGCGCTTTCCGGCTGGAATCCAGGCCCGGCGCGGGTACCCGGGCGGTGATAACGGCCCCTCTCGGGAAAGGCAAAACACATGGAAAAGAAAATACTGATCTGCGACGACCATAAGATCTTCCGCGAGGGGCTGCGCGCGCTGCTGGCCGGCCAGCCCGGCCTGAAAGTGGTGGGTGGCGCGCGCGACGGCATAGAGGCGGTGAAGCTGGCGCGCGAACTTTCTCCGGATATCGTCATCATGGACATCTCCATGCCGGGCCTCAACGGCATAGAGGCCGCCCGCAAGCTTTCCAAGGTCAGGAAATCCGCCCGCGTTATAGCGCTGTCCATGCACAATGACCGCAAATATGTTACGGAGATCCTCAAAGCCGGCGCGCGCGCTTACCTGTTGAAAGACTCCGCGTTCGAGGAGCTGATGGATGCTATTAAAGCCGTGAGCTGCGGGCGGTATTTCCTCAGCGCGGGGATCACCAGTATAGTGCTGGGCGACTATCTTAAGGGGCCCTCGCCGGACCCGCGCAGCGCTTTCACGCTGCTCTCGGCCCGCGAGCGCGAGGTGCTGCAGCTGCTGGCCGAAGGCCTGCGCACCAAGGAAATTTCACAGAAGTTCGCCCTGAGCGTGAAGACCGTAGAGACCCACCGCAAAAAAATAATGGAAAAGCTCGGTATTACCAGCATAGCAGGCCTGACGCGCTACGCCGTTAAGGAAGGGCTGGTTTCGCTGTAAGGTTTTTCGCACTCCGATATAGGGGAATCCCCGATACCGCATTCCCGCGGCAATCCCTATAATTAAAGCTGGCGCGGCCGTAAGCGCGCACTTTAACGGAGGGAAATCTATGTTCGATACCGGAAATACCGGGTTCATGCTCGTGTCGACCAGCCTCGTCATGCTCATGACCCCCGGCCTCGCCTTTTTCTACGGCGGGCTTGTAGGCCGCAAGAACGTGCTGGCCATCATGATACAGAGTTTCGTTTCGATGGGCGTCACCACGGTGCTGTGGTACGCTTTCGGCTACTCGCTGTGCTTCAGCGGCGGCCAGGGCGGGCTGATAGGCAACCTCGATATGGCCTTCATGCACGGCATCACGCCCGCGACGGCTTTTGCCGGCTCCACCAGCATCCCGCTGCTGGTGTTCTTCGGGTACCAGATGATGTTCGCCCAGATCACCCCGGCGCTGATCACCGGCGCCTTCACCAACCGCATCAACTTCAAAGCCTACCTGATCTTCCTGGTGCTTTGGCTGATCTTCGTGTACTTTCCCTTATGCCATATGGTCTGGGGCGGCGGCCTGTTCGCCGCGCACGGCGTGCTGGACTTCGCCGGCGGCATCGTGGTGCACGCTACGGCGGGCTTCGCCGCGCTGGCCTCGGTGTTCTTCGTGGGCAAGCGCAAGGTCGTGGAGTCCGGCGCGCACAGCATACCGCTGGTGGCGCTGGGCACGGGGCTGCTCTGGTTCGGCTGGTACGGCTTCAACGCCGGCTCCGAGCTTAAGGTGGACGCCGTTACGGCGCTGGCCTTCATCAATACCGACGTGGCGGCATCGTTCGCGGCCATCACCTGGCTGTTCATCGCCTGGTCGCTGGAGAAAAAGCCAAAATTCGTGGGCCTGCTGACCGGCTCCATCGCCGGCCTTGCTACCATCACCCCCGCTGCCGGCTACGTTACCACCAAGGCCGCGGTATTCATCGGCATCTTCTCCAGCGTGATCTGCTACATGGCGGTGAATATGAAGAACCGGCTGGGCTGGGACGACTCCCTGGATGTCTGGGGAGTTCACGGCGTGGGCGGCGTGACGGGCGTGATCCTGCTCGGCGTGTTCGGCACCACCGCGGTCAACGCGGCCGGCGCCAACGGCCTCTGGCACGGCGGCATGAACTTCTTCGTCAAACAGGTGGCGGCGGTAACGGCTACGGCCGTCTACGCCTTCCTGTTCTCCTACGGCTGCCTGTTCGTCATCAACCTGTTCACGCCGGTGAAGACCGACGAGAAGGAAGAGGAAATGGGCCTCGACGAAGCGCAGCACGGAGAAACCGCCTACCTGCACTAAGCCCTTAAAGAAAGCCTGTCCGGAGGCGGTCCGGGCAGGCTTGAATAATCCCGGGGAGAATACATGATGAGAATAAATAAATTATTTGTCGTTCTCGCTTTAGGCCTGGCGCCCTTGTGCGCTAACGCTACACCCTCTACGCAGATCTGGATCCCGTCCACGGATATACAGAAATACAAGATCCTGCACCTTAACGCGGACAATTATGTCGCGGCGGAGCGGAAGGGCGGAAAAGCGCCGGCCTTCGTGATAGGCCCGACCGTGGGCGTGCTCCCTTATGAAAAGATACAGGCGGAAGCCGGGTTTGATCTTGTGAACGCGGGGCTTTCTTCGGACAGCAGCCCGCTTTACCTGCACGCCAAGACCGCGGCGCCTGAGGGTGCGGTGTTTGCCGGCAGCCCCGCGCTCGCCTTAGGCGGGTACAACTTCGGCCTGAAAAAGAACGTCACCGACCAGAACATCATTTACGGCCTTGCGGCTAAAACCTTCCCGAAAATGGGGCGGATTTCCGCCGGGTACTTTGTCGGCAATGATAAACTGCTGCTGGACGAGAACGGCAAAAAGGCCAACACGGGCTTGCTACTTTCCTGGGACAGGACTCTCAGCGAGATCTCGGACAAGCTTTGGGCGGCCGTGGATTACCAGGGCGGCGATTCCGCGCTGGGTGCGCTGAGCTTCGGCCTGGCCTGGGCGTTCGCGCCGAACACCAGCGTGATCTTCGGCTACGACGTTTACAACAATGCCAAGACCGCCGGGGCGAATACTTTCACCGTGCAGTTGGATATCAACCTTTGGTAGTACCATATTAGCGGGAATAGGAGGATAAGATGAACAACAATAATCAGGATCAGAACCAGCAACAGAATAATCAAAACCAGCGGCAGAACAATCAGACCCAGCAACAGAATAATCAAAACCGGCGGCAGAACAATCAGAACCAGCAACAGAATAATCAAAACCAGCGGCAGAACAATCAGAACCAGCAACAGAATAATCAAAACCAGCGGCAGAACAATCAGAACCAGAACCAGCAGTCGAAGCAGAAATCCTGCTGTTGCTGAATCCCGGGCTCTTCATCTCAAAACCCCGCCAGCCAGGCGGGGTTTTGTTTATATACAAAGACCGCTGTCAGGAAGTTCAATAAAGAAGGTAGGGATTGCGGAAGGCGTTGAAAGCCCGGCACTGGGCTTCGAAATCCGCGATGATTTTTTTCGGCGGTTCCTTCGAATCGAAAATAGCCTTGAACACATTCAGGTTCCCGGCGCTGCGGCCCGTGTTCAGTACCTTGAAACTGTGATAAGAGCTGTCGCGCAGGGCGCAGGCCGACCTGACAAAAATATCCATCGGGCGCACGGCGGCCCTGTCGGTTATCTCCAGCCGGATCCCGTGGCAGAGGCGTCCGGAGTAAATGTCCTTGTCCGGCGTCCTGTCCTCGGCGTACACGCGGACGCCCGGCATGCCTGCGGCGTTGAGCGTGTCCGCGAGTTTTTCCGCTTCCAGCCAGGGCGCGCCGAACCACAGGAACGGGGAATCTGTGCCGCGGCCTACGGATAAATTGGTGGATTCGAAAGAACCTATCGCCGGGTACATCAGGGCGGCATCGACGTTCCTTATGTTGGGCGAGGGAGCTACCCAGTCCAGGCCCGTCTCGTCGTAATACATCGACCTGTTCCAGCCTTCCAGCTTCACGACCTTAAGGTCAAGGTCCAGTTTATAAAGGTCTTTGTGCAGCAGGGCCATCTCTCCCGGCGTAAGCCCGTGGCGCAGCGGCACGGGGAAGTACCCGGTGAAATCGTGCATGGAACTGTCCAGCACCGGGCCTTCCAGGACCAGGCCGTTGATCGGGTTCGGCCTGTCCAGGACTACGAATTCGATATCGCGTTTGGCGGCTTCCTCCATGCACATGGCCATGGTGGTGAGATAGGTGTAGAACCGGGCGCCCACGTCCTGGATGTCGAAGACCAGGACGTCGAGGCCGGCGAGCATCGCCGAGGTGGGCCTGCGGGTATTGCCGTACAGGCTGTGGATGGGCAGGCCTGTTACCGGGTCGGTGGAGCTGGCTATGTGCGTGCCGCCTTCGGCCGTGCCGCGGAACCCGTGCTCGGGGCTGAAGATGGAAACGAGCTTTACTTTGTCGGAGTTGAAGAGTACGTCGACCCCGCTTTTGCCGCGGCGGTCCACCCCGGTCTGGTTGGTGATGATCCCTACGCGCTTTCCGGCGAACTGGCTGAAGCCCTGGCGCTCGGCCACGTCCAGCCCGGACAGAACGTACGCGCCGCGGGCCGGCGCCGCGCCGAAGGCGGTAAAAGAAAAAAACGCGAGGAGCAGGGCGGCAGCTTTCCTGTTCCTGGAATTCGCGAAGGGGTTTGTCATGTTGCCTTAACAGCCTGCACGGGAGTTGCCGATGATCTATTATAGCTTTTTGCCTGCCGGGCGGATCCCGGGAGATCAGGGAGGGGGAAAGCGGGGCGCGGTCCTTAAAAACTGCGGAAAATGGGATCCTGGCGGTATCGGCGCTCTCTCCCCGGAGGAAGTGTTCCGGCAGTACGTGTTTTTGATTCAATGTGTTTGGCAAGGCGGCGCTTGAAGCCAGGGTGAGGACTTAGGCGGCACGGAAATGCGGGCCGGTAGCCCGGCTTTGGAATACGCGTCCCCGCCGGCGCGCCGCGCTTGGAAGTTTGCCGGCGCTGTGAAACAGTATAATATCCCTCGATGAGAAAGTTCCGGTTCCTTCTTGCCTTCCTGCTGTTCCCGCCGGCGGCCCGGGCCGCGGAGTTACAGGCTACCGGCGTATCCGTTCCGGAGGCGGCGGCCGGAGAATGCGCAAAAGCTTCCACGCAGACCGTGACGCTGGTCCATGTGACCGATATGCACGCCCGGTATCAGCCGGGGCCCGACGGGATCAGCCCGTACGCGCGCATCCGCGGGTATTTCGAAACTGTCCGCGCGGAGAATCCCGGGGCGCTGTTGCTCGACGGGGGCGACGCCCATGAAAAGGGCAGCCTGGCCGAGATCCTGAGTTCCGGAACGGCGACCAACGAGGTTACGCGGGCGCTGCGCTTCGACGTGCGCGTGCTGGGCAACCATGATTTCGCCTGGGGGGAAGCGGTGGCCCGCGACAATATGAGGGACCCGTCCGGGGCGGTGCTGGGGTCCAACCTGACCGCGGTACGCCGTTCCACCGCGCCGGTGCCGGCGGTTTTCATGGTCAGGCAGGTCGGCTGCGTGCGCGTGGGTTTCTTCGGCTTCGTGCCTATGCCCTGGAACGAGGCCGATGAGACTTATCCCGGAGACTTTCCTGGCTTCCGCGCGGACCATAATTATGCCGCCGCGGCGCGGCAGCTGCTGCAGAACTATGCCGGCGAGGCTGACCTGGTGGTAATGCTCAGCCATCTCGGCAACGCCGACGACCTCCTGGTGGCGGAGCGGACCGCCGGCATAGACCTGGTCCTGGGGGGGCATACCCACGACTGGACCTGGACCCCGAAGAAAGCCGGGACGGCGGTGGTCACTGAAACCGGCCCCTACGCCGAGTTCGTCACGCGCGTGGATATAGCCTTCGATGTTAAGGCCCGCCGGGTCATCAGGATCGGCCACGAACTGCGCCGGGTGGGACCCGGGATGCCGGCTGATCCCGGAGTGCAGGCGGCGATAGGCGGGATACTGCGCCGTTATGCGCCCGAAGCCGGCCGCCCCGTTACCTGCGCCCTGCAGGCCGGCACGCCGCAGAGCGCGGCCGCGGCCGCCGCCCGGGCCGTGACGGAGCTGGGCCTTGCCGACGCCGCGGTGGCCGACAGCCGTACAGTATGGAAGCCCTGGCCGGCGGGGGCGCTCAGCGCGCAGAACTTCCTGGACGCTTTCTCGG
>DAOPZW010000106.1:0-10960 GCA_035353595.1 Elusimicrobiales bacterium
GTCTCGGTCACGACATGTATTTTGTCGGTGGAGCCGATCTTCTCCATCTCGTTCATGTCCTTGAGCGCGTACGGCATAAGGTTGTTCTTGCCGTTGATGAAGACCATGATGGTCCATTCTTTGTCGGCCTTGCCGTAAGCTTTTTCAGGGGCGGGCACAGCAGGGATGTTCAGCTCAAGGGCCGAGATTTCCTGCTGAAGGGTATTTATGTTGGGGGTGTCGAAATTAATAGCGGCCGACACCAGGGTGGAAACTGCGGTGATTATCGCGAACGCTGCGGCTGTCTTCTTAAACATTACTGCCTCCAGAACTGCGGTTTGGTCTGTTGCGCTTTTACACTTATAGTTTAGGCGCTAGACTGATTATAATCAAGAACAAAGGGCCCAGTCAAGTTGCGGGCTTTGGGCCCATTGCCTTTTGGGCCTTAAGACCCATGGACTGGTCAAGTCTTCATAGGAGGAGGCCCCTCCGATCCCCTCAAAACAGCATCGGCGCTTTTTATTCCGCCCCCCGACGCCAGGACAAATGGGCCCGGATGGTGGGCCCAGATGACGGCGCCGCCCTGGGCCCTTAAAAGCAGAAGGGCCGGCGGTTAAGCCGGCCCCTCAACCGTTTCAACAGACCATTATTAATTCTGCTGATACCACTTTATGAATTCGTCCCATTTGGACACGGCGGCCCAAGCCAGGGAGTTGTAATCGCCGTTGTAGTAATAGCCGGGCATATAACCAGCTATCCCGAACGAGCCATCCAGCTTGTACTGGCGGTTAAGAACTACCAGCGTAGTCTTTATGTAGGAGTCCACAGCCTGAGCCTTGGCCTTCACGGAAGCGTCCTTTGTGGAGGCGGCCAGCAGCTGGGCGAAGTGAGCGATGTCATGGTTGTCGCTGACAGCATAGCTCTGGGCGCCGGAGATGGCGGCCTTCACGGCGGCTTTGTCGCCAGAGGCCATCATCGCGTCGGCGAAGCCGTTCATCAGGTTCAGGAACTGGGGCAGCGCGGCGGTCTTCACCAGGCTCTGGGTATATTCCCCGCCCTGTTTCTGGTAATGGTCGGAATAGGCATTCACAACTACCTTGCCCAGCTCTTCGGCGCCCATGGCGGGCTTGGCCACTATGGGGGCGAGCATATCATTATAGGTATAGCCGTCGCCGGGTTCGGTTTCTTCGGAACCCACGACATAAGAGGCATAGTCTTTTATTTCATATACCACTTCGGGCATCTGCATCAGGCAGGCGTCGGAACCATACACATCCACGCCGCCCATCTGCTTGAGCGCCATACCCAGTTGGGGGGTGGTTATATGGTTGCCGGTCTCATCGTCATAGGAAATGCCCTTGGTCTGCCCAAAGCGCACGCTCTTGTCCCAGCCGGAACCGTGGTTCCAGACCACCAGCATATATTTCTTGGCGGGATAATTGGTTTTGGTCCAGTTGACGAACTCCGCCAGGTGGCGGTAGTCGCCCATGTCGACTTTGCCCAGGTCGGCCACCACGGGGGAGGCGATCTTCTTCATGTCGGCGTCTTTCTTTACAAGGTAGCGGCGGGAAGAGACCCAATTGCCGTCAGAACTGTCATAGCCGCTGATGCGGCCCAGTTCGGTCACGACATTCACTTTGTCGGTGGAACCAACCAGTTCCATCTCGTTCATGTCCAGGAGGCCGTATTTTTCGAGGTTATTCTTGGCATTGATAAAGACCATTATGGTCCATTCCTTATCAGCCTTGCCGGAATAGGCCTTTTCAGGAGCCGGCACGGCAGGGACGCTCAGCTCAAGAGCCGAGATTTCCTGCTGAAGGGTTTTCATGTTGGGGGTGTCGAAAGTTATTGCGGCCGACACCATGGTGGATACTGCGGTGATTATCGCGAGCGCTGCGGCTGATTTTCTAAGCATTACTCCTCCAGTTCTTCTGCTTGGTCTGTAGGCCCTTTGGGCTAGGCGCCCGCGAACTTACATACATAGTTTAATGAATTCTTGATTATAATCAAGGACAAAGGGCCTAGCCAAATTCGGGACAGTATACCTATTGCTTTTTGGGCCTAAAGGCCCATGGACTAGTCAAGGCTTCATAGGCAGCGGGGCCCAGAAAGAGCCATAAAAGCGAAACGCTGTTTCTACAGCGCTTGCCCTGTACCCAGGCCGAGGACCTATACCATAGGCCCACCGGCCCCGGCATCAGGCCCAGGCCGGCGGCGCCATTTAACCGCAAAGCCGCGGGCCCTGCGCCGCATAAAAATGCCCACCGCACTTTAATAGAATTTAGACATCAGGGCAGCCGCAAAAAGACTACGGAGGAAACTATGAAAGCACTTGCAGCCTTAGCGCTGATCTTACTGCCGGACCGGTTTGGGCCCAGAACGCCCCGGAATTAAAGGATATCTCCGCGACGACGCTGCGGCGATCGCCTTTCGAGGCCGCCATCAGCGCCCCCGCCCCTGTGGAGAAGAAGCTCAAAGTGTGCTGGATAAAAGGCATAAAAGAGGATACCTGCATCTACAAGTGCAATGACAAACAGATCCTGGAGCAGCCCATGCAGCGGCCCTCCCCCTTCAATGACAGCATTATCCCCCTGCCCTGCCCCCAGTTGATATTCCCGGGCAAAGACGCCCCCGCAGCCCGGCCCGAACCGGCCTCGGTTGCCGAAAAAGCCGCGGCCGCGGCCCCCGCTGACGATAAAAAGATAAAAGTGTGCTGGATAAAGGGGATTAAGGAAGACACCTGCGTCTACAAATGTAATGACGGCCGAACCCTGGAACAGCCCATGCAGCGCCCTTCCCCCTATAATGACAGCATCATCCCCCTGCCCTGCCCCCAGCTGTTATTCCCCGGTAAGAACTAGGAACAGCGCCCGGACAACAAAAAAGCCCCGCCGGCAAAGGCGGGGCTTTTTTATTCACTGCCGGAAAACTGGATGAGCGCGGGGTTTTTATCCGGACCCGGAGGTTTTTTCAGCGCGACTGCGGCGCGGCCGGCCGGGGCCTGCGCACCACCCAGTACCTGGCCCCGCCCGCGTCCAGGTGCACAAAACCGGCGTCGGGATAATAGCCCACTCCGCCAGAGCGCATTTTTTTTGCGTAAGCCGCCACCTTTAAAGGTTTATAGCCCTGCACCCGTATGTCGGCCGCCCACCCCAGCATATGCAGGCTCCAGCGAGCCGCCCCCGCCACCCGCCGGTTCCACTTAGGCGCGCGGTAACCGCTCAGCACAATGAGCCCACGGCGCCCGAAACGGTCCTCCACGGCGTCCAGCAATTCCACAAGTTTTACGGAAACAGCGGTTTCGCCGCCGGTAAGGCTGCAGCGCATCAGCCGGCGTATTTTGGCCAGCCCGTCCTGGTTGTAAGTGCCGTCGCCGTTGCGGTAGACGGCGCTCACCTGTTCGCCGTTGTCCCTGCGGGTCAGGGAGAGGGCGCCGTCCCCGCCGAGGTTCACCGGCGGCGGCGGATGCGCCAGGGCGCCGCTGATGAAAATATAAGTCTCAATGGACCCGTCCTCGATATCGGCCACTTCCGCTTCGGTAACTTCGGGCGGCGGCGGCGCGTCGCGGATCATGTCCGGCAGGCGCTCCAGCAGTTCCGCCACGCCCACCTCCCGGTTGCCGGCGGCGCCGGCGGCCGGGCACAGGCAATGCAGCAGCCACAGCGGCGCGGCGGCGGCAAGAACGGGAAAATATCTCATCCTGGTATATTATACCAAGGCCGGTTTAACCGCGCCCCGGGCCGCAAGGCCCTTTACCTTCTGTGTAACTTATGTTACATTTATACCGGGCGCCGCGCGGGCGGCGCGGGTGGCAGGAAGGGGAACGCTATGCCCGGCAAAATTTTACTGGCTGACGACGACAAGAACCTTCTGGAGCTCTATACCTGGATCTGCAGGGATACCGACTATTCATTCACCACGGCCTCCAGCTTTGCGGAAGCCTCGGGCCTCATTGAAGCCGGCCACTACGATCTGCTGATAACGGACCTGTTCTTCCCTGACGGCCTGGGAACGGAACTCATAAGATCTTTCGGAGAAAAATACGCCGGCTCCAAAAGCCTGCTGATCACCGGCGAGCCCGGAGCCACGGAAGTCACCCGCCTGCCCGCAGGAACGGAATATCTCCCCAAACCCTTCACCCCCCGGCTCTTCAGGGCCGCGCTGACAAAAGCCCTGGGCGGCTAAAGCGGCCTCCGCCACTCCCGGATGCCCGCCGCCAGCGTGCCGGCATGGATGGCCACGGTGTCGGAGAACCTCTTCGCGTAGCCGCCGCTGAGCACCGCCGCCACGGGCACGCCGCGCAGGCGGCACTGCCGGAACACGAAAGCGTCCCGTTTTTTTATCCCCTCCATGCTCAGCTTCAGACCGCCCAGCAGGTCCCCTTTGTACACGTCGGCGCCCGCCACATAGATCGCCAGGTCGGGCCGCGCCATTTTTATGACCCGCGGCAGATTTTTTCTGAGCAGCCCCAGGTAGCCCGCGTCGCCGGCGCCGGCAGGGAGCTCCACGTCCAGGGAGCTTTTCTCTTTTTTCTCCGGGTAAAGATCGTCCTGGTGCATGGAAAAAGTGAAGACCCTCTTATCGTTGCGGAAAATAGCGGCCGTGCCGTTGCCCTGGTGCGCGTCGAGGTCTATGACCAGGGCGCGCTTTATCCAGCCCTTTTTAAGGAACAGCTTTATCGCCACGGCTATATCGTTGAACAGGCAGAACCCTTCCCCGTGCCCCGCGAAAGCGTGATGGGCGCCGCCGCCGCAGTTCAGCCCCAGGCCGGTATTCAGCGCCATCTCCGCGGCCAGGATGGTGCCGCCCACGTTCAGCAGATGCGCCTCCACCACGGCGCGTGTAATTTCAAGCTGGGCGCGGGCGGAATCCTTTTTTGAAAACGTAAATTTTCTGGCCTTCTCCACCCAGGGCCGGGAATGAGCCAGCGCCAGCTCAGAATAAGCCGGCCGCGCCGGCTCCTTCACGTCCCAGGCGTCCACTATCTTTTTTCTGATCAGCAGCGCCAAAGTTCTTGCGAACTTATCGGACCGGAACACATGCCCCGGAGTGCTGACCGTATATTTAGGGGAAAAAATGACGCGCATATTATTCCGATATTCTAGAATTTTTTCATCCGCGTATCACCCGGCTCGCCGAACGGGACCGGGCTTTTGTTATCATATCGGGATGGACCGGGAAGAAGAAAAGGGCGAACTGGTGGAGACGGGCACTTTCCGCGTCGACACGGAGCGGATGCTGGCCGTGCTGGCCAAGTACAGGCTGCAGTCGCCGCTGCAGGCCGTGCACGAACTGGTGCGCTGCGCCGTGCTGTCAGGCGCCCCCGAACTGGTGCTGGCCTACGACTACGGCCGCGAGGGCAAGGGCTTCCAGGCCGGTTTCGAGGCACCGCCGCTGGCCGCGGAAGAGCTCGCGGACATATATTCGCCGCTGCTCGCGGGCTGCCAGGACCGGCGCTGCCACCTGGCCTCGGCCGTGCTGGCCCTGTCCGCCACCGGGCCGGCGCGCATGACGCTGACCTCGGGCGGCCGCTCGGTGGAACTGGTCGGGGCCGCCGCGGCCGGACCGGGCTACTTCCCGGTGGCGGGCACGCGCACCACGCTGCGCGTGCTGTGGCGCGGCGAACCGCCCGGGCTGCCGCTGGAGCGGATCGTCAACTTCCCGGTGTCTTCCAGAGAAGCCCTGGCCTGCTGCCCCATAAAAGTGCGCTCGGAGGCCGGCGAAAGCCAGCCGTTCGAACTCCCGGCCCCACAGGCGGACGCGCTCGGTTTCAGGAGCGGCGGCCGCCTGGGAACGGTGGCGCCGCTGCTGGAGGACGGTTCCGCGGCGCTCAACGGCGCCGTGCCGGCGGCCCTGTCCACCCTGGGACTGCACGCGGCCGGGGTATACGTAGAGACGGAACAGCTTGAACTGCCGCTGGCGCCGCTGGCCGCCGATATCTGCGACGGCGCCCTGCTGCTGGACACCTCTTTTTCGAAATGCGTGCGCGATGAAAATTTTTCCGCGCTGCGCCCTTTCCTGGAGAAAGAAGCGCTGAGGCTCCTGGTCCACGAGACGAAGGTTCAGCAGCTGGATATGCGCTCCGTCTCCGGCCTGCTGAAGTACCGGAAGTACCGGGACCTGTGGCGCGCCCGGATGGATAACCTCGGGGCCTGGAAGAACGCCGTTTCGGAAGGCGGGCCGCTGCTTTTCCTGGCCGACCTGTGGCGTTTTTTCACCACCCGTTCCCCGGCGGAATACGAAACCGGCTATTTCGAAAACCCGCCCCCGGAAAAACTGGCCCTGATCGGGCGGACCGGCCCGCGCACCTGGTGGCTGCAGGACGCCTGCCGCCGCGCCCTCGCCCGCCGGCCGGCCGCGGGACAGCCGGAACCGGACTGCCTCAGGACGGTACCGTTGCTGTTCTCGCAGCGCGGCGAACCGCTCAGCCTGGCCGACCTCCAAAAGCGCGCGAAAGACGGGAAACTCAAGGTCTCCGGCCTCTTCGGCGACGAAACCGGCTGGGAAGGCTCCGAACCGCCGGACAATGTATGGTTGCCTTCGGCCAGGGATACGGAGTTCCTGCGCGGCGCCCTGCCGGGCATCCGTTGGGATGAATCCTGATCCGGCATCCGAAAACCGGTATTAAAGGAACATCACGGCCAGCAGGAAGGCGGCGCAGAGCATCAGGCAGGCGTAGATGAACAGGTCGCCGTTGAGCACATAAAAGCTTTTATCCGCGGCGGAATCTATTTCGGGGGCGGCCCGCAGCACGCCCGTCTGGTTGAGCGGCAACCGGCTTAATATTCTGCCATAAGGATCGATATAGGCCGAAATGCCGTTATTGGCGGCGCGCAATACCGGGCGGCGGGTTTCCACGGCCCGGAAAACGTTCGCCAGCAGATGCTGGTAGGGCGCGGCGGTGTCCAGGTACCAGCCATCGTTGGTAATATTGACGAACAGGTTCGCCCCGCGCGCGGCGTCGTTGCGGAAAAGATAGGAAAAAACGGATTCGTAGCAGATAACCGGCGAGATCTTAACGCCCTTTACATCCATCAGCCGCTGGCCGGAGTAGCCGGGGAAAAATTCGCCCAGGGCGGCCACCGGCCCTATATACTTCCCCAGCAGGCCGCGCAGTGGCACATATTCGCCGAAGGGGACCAGCACCCGCTTATTATAGTCCGCGGCCGGCGCGCCCGCCGGGTCTATCAGGAAAGCCGATACGCGGCGGCCGTCGCCGCGGGACACGGAACCCACCAAATTGTAAGCCTGACCTTCGCGCGCCAGCCTCGACACCCAGCCGCCCCAGTGCTTGTCCTCTATCCAGCCGGGCAGGGCGTTCTCGGGCCAGACCACCAGGTCCGCGCGGCCGGCGCTCTTTACCAGCCCTTCTATGCGCGCCTCTATCTCGCCGGCCCTGTTCGGGTCCCACTTGTCATAAAGATCTATGGAAGGCTGCAGCAGCGCGGTCTTCAGCACCACCCCGCCCCCAGGAGGCGGGATCTTTTTCAGAACTCCCGAGCCGTAAAACCACAGCCCGCCTATTACCAGCGCGGCCGGCAGCAGGCTCAGCGCCGCGCCCAGGGGCCGCTCGCGCCGCTGCGCGGCGGCGCCAGCCAGCGCGCCGGTAAAACATACCGCCCAGCTTAAGCCGTAAAGGCCGGTTATGGCCGCCACCTGTATGAGCGGGGCGTACTGCCACTGTGTATAGGCCAGCGTGAACCACGGGAACCACACCGCTTTTATATTCACGGAAACTTTCGCCCACTCCATTAAGGCCCAGCCGGCCGCGAACACATAAGGCCAGGCTCCGCTGCCCGCTTTTTTAAGGTAATAACCGAAAGCGGCCATCAGGCCGAACTCCAGCGACAGCAGGGCGGCTAGCAAGACCAGCCCCAGCGCGCTGACCGCCGGCTCCACGCCGCCGGCGCGCATGGTGGGATAGATCCAGTAAAGCAGCCCCAGGTAGAACAGGAAGCCGGCGCCGAAACCGCCGGCCAGCGCGGCTTTCATGCCGCGGCAGCTTAAAAGATAATAGGCCAGCGGCGCCAGCGCCAGCCAGGCCAGCCAGCCCTGGTTGAATTTAGGATAACTGAGGATGAGCAGTAAAGAAGTCAGCGCCGGCAGGACGAAATAGAACCGGGAACCGGGGCGGTCGGGGTCCGGGGGCCGGGCGTCGGGGATCGGGGAACCTGCGTCGGACGTAAAGCACCTCTCTGCAAGCCGCTGCGTTTACCTCGTAAATTTTCCGGCGGGCGCCCGGTTTCAGACTCCCGGTCCTTAATTTATCCCGCGCCGTGGCACTTCTTGTATTTCCTGCCGGAGCCGCAGGGGCACAGGTCGTTGCGGCCCACCTTGGCGTTGACGAATTTATTGGCGGGCTTGGGCGCGGCGGCCGGCTTCGCCTGCGCGCGGGGCTCCGCTTCAACTTCCACCGGCCGGGCCACGGGGCGCGGCGGCAGCTGCACGTGGAACACGTATTCCACCATCTGGTCGCGCACGCGGCCCAGCATGGTCTCGAACAGCCCGTAAGATTCCTTCTGGTATTCTATCAGCGGGTCTTTCTGGCCGTATGCGCGCAGGCCGACGCCTTTCTTCAAATGGTCCAGGTCGTACAGGTGGTTCTTCCACACGTGATCCATGATCTGCAGCAGCAGCACGCGCTCCAGCTCCTGGAAATTCACGTTGCGCTCGGCGAAATCCGCCACACGGACTTCGAAAGCCTTGTTCACGCGCTCCATGACCGTTTCTTCCAGCGCGGGCCGGATGAGGGTATGCACTTCGTCCGCGGTATAGGCCACTTCGAAGCCGAAAGTTTTCTTAAGGAAGATGTTCAGCGTGTCCAGCCGCCACAACTGGGAGGCCTGGTCCGCCGGGGCGTTGGCGTCGAGCTGCTCCAGCACGGATTCGTGGATCATCTGCTTAACGCGCTCGGCCACCTGGGCGCCGTCCAGCACGATATTGCGCAGCTCGTAGATAGCCAGGCGCTGCTTGTTCATCACGTTGTCGTAATCCAGCAGCTGCTTGCGGGCGTCGAAGTTCATGCCTTCCACGCGCTTCTGGGCGCCCTCTATCTGGCGGCTGACCAGCGCGGACTCTATGACTTCGCCCTCTTCCATGCCCAGCTTCTCCATGATGGCGGAGATGCGCTCACTGCCGAACAGGCGCATCAATTCGTCTTCCAACGAGACGTAAAAGACGGAGGAACCGGGGTCGCCCTGGCGCGCGCAGCGGCCGCGCAGCTGGTTGTCGATGCGGCGGCTCTCGTGGCGCTCGGTGCCCATCACGTGCAGGCCGCCGGCCTCGGTAACGTAGCTCTGCTCGCCCGGCTCGGCGGGATTGCCGCCCAGCACGATGTCGGTGCCGCGGCCGGCCATGTTGGTGGCTATGGTCACCTGGCCCTTGCGGCCGGCCTGGGAGATTATCTGCGCCTCCATCTCGTGGTACTTGGCGTTCAGCACCTGGTGCGGAATGCCCTTCACGCGCAGCATCGCTGCCAACTTTTCGGATTTCTCTATGGAGCGGGTGCCCACCAGCATGGGCTGGCCCTTGCGCCAGCGCTCCTCTATCTCCATCACCACGGCGTTGTTCTTTTCGCGCTCGGTGCGGTAGATGCGGTCGGGGGAATCCTTGCGGATCATCGGCCGGTTGGGCGGGATCTCCACCACTTCCAGCTTATAGATCTCCCAGAATTCGTCGGACTCGGTCATCGCGGTGCCGGTCATGCCCGAGAGCTTGTTGTAAAGCTTGAAATAGTTCTGGAAGGTGATGGTGGCCAGCGTCTGGTTCTCTTCCTTGATGCGCATGTTCTCTTTGGCCTCGATGGCCTGGTGCAGGCCGTCGGACCAGCGGCGGCCCGGCATCAGCCGGCCGGTGAATTCGTCGACGATGATGATCTCGCCGTCCTTGACCACGTAGGCCACGTCCTTCTTGAACAGGTGGTAAGCGCGCAGGCCCTGCGTCAGGTGGTGCGCCCATTCGGAGGTTACGTCGTCGTAGATATTGCTCACGCCCAGGATCTTCTCGGCCTTGCGCACGCCTTCCTCGGTCATCGTGGCGGTGTGGCTTTTTTCGTCTATCACGGCGTCGAAGCCCACGCCCAGGTCCACCTCGTCGCGCTTGGCCTCTATCTCCTCCTTCTCGGTGATGAAGCGCGGGTTCAGCAGCGGGATCACGCGGTTGACCAGGTAATACTTGTCGGTGGATTCCTCGGCCGGGCCGGAAATGATCAGCGGCGTGCGGGCCTCGTCGACGAGGATCGAGTCCACTTCGTCGATCACGGCAAAATAGCGCTCGCCCATGACCCGCTCGTTCTTGTCCATCACCATGTTGTCCCTGAGGTAGTCGAAGCCGACCTCGTTGTTGGTGATGTAGGTGATGTCGCGCTGGTACATCGCGCGGCGCTCTTCGTTGCGCATATCGTGCTGCACGGTGCCCACGGTCAGGCCCAGGAATTCGTGCACCGGCCCCATCCACTGGCTGTCGCGCTTGGCCAGGTAATCGTTCACGGTGACTATGTGCACGCCCTTGCCGGCCAGGGCGTTGAGGTAGGCGGGCAGGGTGGACACCAGCGTCTTGCCTTCGCCGGTGCGCATCTCGGCTATTTTGCCGCGGTGCAGCACTATGCCGCCTATAAGCTGCACGTCGTAGTGGCGCAGCTTGATCGTACGTTTGGAGGCTTCGCGCACGCAGGCGAAAGCTTCGGGCAGCAGGTCGTCGAGGGTTTCGCCCTGGGCGAGGCGCTCTTTGAATTCGGGCGTCTTGGCTTTCAGCTCGGCGTCGGAAAGTTTTGAAATTTCTTCTTCGAGGGCGTTGATCTGGTCGACTATGGGCTGGATAGTCTTCATCGCGCGCTCGCTTTTGGTACCAATGATGGATTCAACGATCTTTTTAAGCATAGTGTCTATATTAAACAACTTTTAAACGCGTTTATAAACCCGGGACGCGGCGGGCACATTCAAGGCGCTAGTGCAACAAAACTGTTAAAGACCTCTGCCGGTGT
>DAOPZW010000107.1:0-10816 GCA_035353595.1 Elusimicrobiales bacterium
CGCTCGCTGGCCCAGGCGACCGACTCCACCCGCAGCGGATGCACGGCGAACAGCAGCGCAGCGAACAGGGCCCCGCAGGCCGCCGGCCATTGCCCCCCCGCGCGCAGCTCCGGCAGGGCCAGCCGCAGCAGCTTTGCCGCCGCGAAATAAAAAGCAACGGCGCCGGCCGCATGCAGCAGCAGGTTGGTCAGATGGTAGCCGAAAGGGTCCAGCCCCCAAAGCAAGTGATCCAGCCCCAGCGTGAGCCAGGTCAGGGGCTGATAGTTGCCCATCAGGAAAGTGGTGAACATCCACCGCAGCTGCTTAAGCCCCAGGCCGCGGTAATCGGGGTTGGACAGGAAATAGGCCTTGTCGTCCCAGGAGACGAAATCGTTATGCAGCGCCGGATAGAAAGCCGCGAGACAGGCTCCGGCGATAAACAGCGCGAAGACCCAGTCCGGCCGGCGCCGAGGGGCGCCCTGCGGCTCCGCCGCGGCGCCGCGCGCGGACGCTCCTGGAATATTTTTTCGATGCTTCAAGTTTTTCTCCGGCTGCCCGTTAAGATTTTATAAATTTCAGGCGCGGCCGGGGCAGGAAAAAAGCCCGGACCGACCGGGCTCTTTTCCGGCGCATGAACGCGCGCCTATTTACCGGTGAGGTATTTCACGAACAGGCTCCAGCCGGTGGCCTTGTCGAATTGCATGTCGGTGTATTTGGTGGCCAGCGTGGAGGAAGCCACCACGAACGTGGGCGCCGCGGCCGCGTCGGCGGGGATCTTTATGCCCGGGATATACACGGAAACGCCGTGGCTCTTCGCGTACACCTTGGGGCCCGCATTGCCGAAAGTGAAATTCTTAAGGACCAGCCTGCCTGACACATAGCTCTTCAGCTCTTCGGCGGCCGCGTCCAAGTCGCGAGTCTGCTGGGATTCCGCAATCCCCCCCCCGGCTATCGCGGCTTTCATTTTCAGCTGCGCGTTCTCCACAAAGTCATAAAGGTCCGCGCAATATTCGTAATGGTAGCGCAGCACGGCCTGCATCGCCTGCCTGAACGCCTTGCGCGCCTCCGCGCCCTGCACCGCCAGCGCGGCGGCCGCGTATTTTTTCACCGCCGCCTCCAGTCCCGGGATCTTCGAGGTGTCGATCAGCGACATGGTGCCCGGGCACTTCTTGGTGGCGTTCCAGCGCTCCGTATTGTAAGCCGTGTAGGTCTTCATGAACATATCCACGAAAGCCGCAGGCTCCATGTAAGGATTGGCCTTCAGCGGGGCGAACAGCAGGTCGGGCCTGAAATGGTTGGTATAGCTTATTTCCTCCGAGCCGAGGATGAATTTCGCCGCGCCCCGCACCTCCGACGCCACCTCCGCCGCCTGCATCAGGCAGTCGTCGAAGATCAGCACGTCCGCGCCGCCGGCCTCGCGCAAGGCCGCGCCGATCTCCGGGGTGGTTATGTAATTGCCGGTCACATCGTCGTAGGAAACGCCCTTCTCGGAATTTTCTTTGGGCTTTTTCTGCCTGTCCACCCAGGCCCCGCCGTGATTGCCCACCACCACGATATACTTCTCCGCCGGGAAATTGGTCTTCGCCCAGGTTATGAAAGCGGCCAGGTTCTTCGCGTCGCCCATGTCAGAGTTTTCATCCGAAGGGATGAGCAGGGAGGAGCCGATCTTAACTGCGGCGGCATCGCTGTTGCGCCGCACATAGAAGCGGCGCGTGCCTGACCAGGAGGCCCCGTACATATTGGCGGCGGCGCAGGTGCTGCAGGCCGGCTTCGGCTGCACCAGCCCCAGCTCTTCGACTATATTGATATTCGCGTCGGAACCCACTTTTTCCAGCTGCACGAGTTTGCGCGCCATGTAGGTGCCGAGGTTGTTCTTGCCGTTCATATACAGCATCACCGTATATTTTCTGCGGGGCATGACGGAGCCCGCCTGCAGCTGTATCTCCGGCGCCGCGCCATAGGAGCTGGGCGCGGGAACATTGCCCGAACCGAAGGAAAGCGTATCCCCGCCGAAAGAAGTTATCTCCCGGGCGCCCAGCGCGGCGGGCGCGGGCAGGAGCAGCAAGGCGAACAGCAGGTATTTATTGTAAGTCATACAAGTTTTCCTTGCCAATAGTGTAGCAGGAATACTTGACTTGTCAAGGGCCGGAGGGGAAACCGGGCGCGGGGAAGCATCCGGCTACAGCCGGTCCCCTGCCCATTTGAAGCTGTTGTTTTGCCTGCGGTACGGCGTTAACGCCGGGGAGGAATTTTTCTGCGCGGCTGCCGGCGCCGCAACGCCGTAGCGGGGGAGAGAGCGGTAGGACGAGTAATAATGTATGGCATACCCTTCGAAGGAGGGATTGGCGGCCAGGGCGGGCCGCGCCGCCGACAAGGCGCTTTCAAGCGCGTCCCAGCCTTCTTCGAAGAACGTTATGGTTTCCGGTTCCTGCCTGGAGGTTTCCACCCCGACTACGACTTTTTTCCCGGCGGCGTTGGCGTACTCCAGCTCGTTGCGGGCGTCGGCCACAAGGCTTTGCATGTCGTCCGTATAATCCATTATAGCCGCGTAATCAACGGCGTCCTGTATGCGCGCGTGGTCGGAAACCGGGTTGCTGTCGCTGTCGTACCAGCGGGGAATGGCCGCGCCCAGCCTGATGGCGGGCCGGTTGGCGCCGTTATAGGCGCGCACCCGGCTTTGGCAGGCGGAGTGAAGAAGAATATATTCATCCCACAGCGCGGCGGCCTTCGCGGGCCAATCCGGATGCGCATGCGGCTCTACATCCAGCTGCATGCCGTCGAACCGCTGCGCCGGAGCGCCCGCCGCGTTAAAGGCGGCCAGGCCGGCGCAGACCTTCTCCCCCTTGCGGCGCCCGTCCGGCATGGCCCATTGCGGATTCCCGGCCAGCAGCTCAATTTCCAGACCCCTGCTGTGGGCGTCCGCAAGAAAGGCGCGCAGGTTCTTCTGATTTCCCCCCATCGCGTTGACCGCGGAAAAGTACAAGGTGCTTATCCTGCCTGCGGGGTCACCGTTGGGAGCCGCACAGAAGCTGAACAGTTCCGCCCTGGCCGCGCCCCTGCCGTTGACGATATCCGAGATAAGCCCCTGGGGCTCGTCCCAGACCCAAAGCGCCCTGGAGGACGGCCCCGCCGCGCCGGCCCCTTGCGGCACAAAGGCCCACAAGCCCGCCAGGAGCAGGAGGCTCAAGGTTTTGTTCAGGCAATTGCGGGCTCTTGATCTATTCTCCATAATAAATTGACGGCCGCGCGCAAAACGCGGCACTATAGGGTAGCTCCGCAAACCGGCCTTGTCAAGGAAGGCAGAAAAAAGCCCGGGAAGTCCGGGCATTTTTTATGCGGCGCTGGTTCAAAAAGAATAACCGGGCAGGAACGCCCTGTAGCGCGGTTCGTTCAGAGGTCCACGCGCTGGCCGTCGCGCGCGGCGAAACATTCGGTAGCGGCCCCCAGGCTCTTGAGCAAACCCCGGGTATGCTCCACCGCCGCGTCCAGGTCGTCGTCGCTGCGGTCCGGGTCGTGGTGAAAGATCGCCATGCGCGGTGCGGCCAGCCCCGCGGCGAAACGCGCGGCGTCGTCGAAAGTGGCGTGCCCCCAGCCCTTTCGGGTGGCGTACTCGGCCTCGGTGTACTGGGCCTCCCGTATCAGCAGGTCGCTGCCGCGGGCGAAATCGGCCAACGCCTCTTCCTGCCGGCGCGAAGCTTCGCTGTCGCCGCTGAGCCTGTGGAATTCCTCGTGGTCGCTGAGGTAGACGATGACCTTGCCCTGCGCCTCGATGCGGAAGGCGATGCAGGGCCCGGGGTGGTTGAGATGGTGGAAAGAGATCTTCGCCGCGCCCAGGTCCACGGGCCCGCCCAGCTCCACGAAGCTCAGCCTGCTGCCCAGCTTCGAGAGCGGCACCGGGAAATAATCCTTGGCCATGGATTCGCTGAAGATCTTTTGCAGGCTGCTGCTGGCCCCGTGCACGCTGTAGACCCGGAAACTGTTGTTCGGATTATAGAGCGGGGTAAAGAAAGGGAAACCCTGGATGTGATCCCAGTGGGTATGCCCCACGAAAATATGTCCGTCGATGGGCTTGCCCGCGTATTCGCGCGTCAGCGCGCCGCCCAGTTCGCGCAGGCCGGAGCCGCAGTCGATTATGATCAGGGTATTGCCTACCCGGACCTCAGTGCAGGCGGTATTGCCGCCGTAGCGCGCCGTCATAGGGTTCGAGGTGGGGCAGGAGCCGCGCGTGCCCCAGAAGCGGACATAGACGGGCAGCGAGCCGGCCGAGGCCGAGGCCGGGACCGGCAGCTCGGAACTGTGTATGGCGCCGCCTTTGTCCAGCGCGCGCCTTTCCACCTGGCCGGCCGGCGCGGCCGCGGACAGCAGTTCCTGGACTTTCTCCCGCAGCTCGGGAACGGAGAAAGGCTTTGTCACGTAGCTGTCCGCCCCCGCCGCGAAAGCGTGCGCCTTGTCGGTTTCAAAAGTTTTGGCGGAAATTACCACCACTTTCACGCCGGCCGGCGCTTCCGGCCCTTTCAGGCGGGAGCAGAGCTCGTAGCCGTGCATGCGCGGCATCATCAGGTCGGTAACCACGACGTGCGGCCGCCAGGACAGGACTTTCTGCCAGGCCTCCATGCCGTCTTCGGCCTCCATTGTTTCGTAATCCAGAGAGAGGACGGTGCAGACGAAATCCCTGATGGCAGGGTCGTCGTCTACCACCAGTATCCGCTTCTTTTCATTGAGCACCCACTAATTCTACTGAAATGTCCGCGCCGTATCAACACCGGGCCGCACAATGAACGGAAGGACGCGGCCGGGCCCGGGCGCAGGCGCTTGCGCGCGCAGGCCGCCGAAATTGTAGAATTACTGCCCTATGGCCACCCTCTTTTCCGAAACCCTGACCCGCCTGCGCCGCGAAGCCGGCTTTCCCACCGCCTACCGCTTCTTCCACGATAACTGCGGCGACAAGGTGCTGGGCATGTGCTACCGCAAATACCTGCTGATGGAGCAGGGCCGCATCCTGCCGCTGTTCAAGCACTTGCGCGGCTTCCTGTTCAGCCTGCGGCTGGTGCGCGGCAGCGCGCCCGGCGCCGAACTGGTGCGGGCCTGGCTGCGGACCATGGCCGGAGAGGAACTTTACAAGGAGATACTGGAACCGCTGGTGCCGGAACGGCGCGAGGTGCTGGCCCTTTCCCCTTCGCAGAAAGCCCTGAAGGAAGCCATAGCCGGGAAAAAATTCTACATGACCGTTGAGCAGATGGCCCTCACCGTGGAGAGCGCGCAAAGCAACCTGTGCTACGAGCTGCTCTCCAACGACTCCGGAGTCTGGACCGCCGCGCGGCTGGCCGCGGAGGCGGGGCTGAAACCGGCTGCCGCACAAAAGATGCTCAAGAAATTCGCCGCGGTGAAGCTGCTGCGCAAGGCCGGGGCCGGCTACAAGTGCCCGCTGGCGGAGTCGCTGGTGGAATACCCCAACCGGGCGGCGGCGCCCGAGCTGTTCGCCCGGGCCATGGAGCGGCACAACGAGCTGGTCAAGACCGGCAAAGGAGCCTGGTTCCGCCGCGGCATCATCCGGGCCGACGCCGACGCGATGAAGGATTTCTACCAGCTGATGGCGATGAACATCTCTTCGGTCACCGCTTTCTCCATAAAGCAGAAAACGCCCAAGTCCGCCCTTTTCGCCGTGGAAGCCAAAGCCGTAAAGATCCGGGACTTCTGATAGCGCCCTTCAAGGGCACCAGAACGCCGGTTTTGGTACATAGCCCATCGTAAGCCAAAAAACTTTTCGCGGGGGCCCTTCGCCTCTTATGGAGGCCCCGCGCTTCTTCCTACAATTTCTTTAAAGACGGCAAGGCCGCCGTAAGAAGGAACCAGGAGAAAGCTAAATGAAAATGATAACTGTGGCTGCGGTGGTGCTCGGCGCGGTTTCCGCGGCGAACGCGCAGGTAAATTTCGACAGGGGCGTGGACGCAAAGTCCTTCGCCGCGCAGGCGGCTGCGCAGGAGACCGGACTGCCCCGGGCAAAATTCGGGATCCCCCAGTACAGCAGCCGGGACTGCAAAAAAGTTGAGTTCGGCCCGGAGAGCCCGCTGACCTCCGCCGACATTACGCTGCGCGCCACCGAAACTTACCAGGACTGCCAGAACATGGGCAGCCCCGTAGGCCAGATCTGTTTCCCCAGGACAGAATGGTACACCGAGACCACCAACGTTACCGTAACCGCTCCCCGCGAGCTGAAAGAGGGGCAAAAGGAAGTTTTCGAGGTCTGCCTGTGGGGCCAGTTCCTGAGCCTGCACCAGGTGCAGACGGTCTATAAGTATAAGGTGAAGACCACCTTCAAGGGCATCTACATCACCCCGCAGGGGCCCAAGGCCGAAAAGCCTCTCTCCTTCGAGTCCTGCCGCCTGTCCTTCGATATGGGCCGCACCTGCCAGTACAAGTGCGCCGACGGCCAGACTTTCACGAACTTCAACCCGTTCCCGCCCGTGACCCCCAACCAGTGGGTGGGCCCGATCTACACGCCCTGCCCGGGCTCGGCGGTAAACCCGTTCCCGGCCACCAAGGGCAACAATATGTGGCAGGTGCTTTCGAAGATAAAGCTCAACGACAAGCAGGCCGATATGAACGGCACGCTGGTGGGCCTGGTCAGCCACGACCAGAAGATCGACACCGTTGTGAAGGAATTGAACGAGGCCGGCTTCAAGGCTAAGCCCTACCAGGACAATTCCGGCGGCTACCTGGTGATGGCCGAAGTTACGCCACAGGAGGCGTCCGACCGCGCCCTCGGCCTGGCCCGGTATTACTACATCACTGAAGTGCTGGTAGGCGAAAAAGTTTACCGCGACATCTTCCCGGAGAACTAAACCCGCCCCGCCAAAGCAAAAGGGCCGGCCCTTTCTCTTTGTGCGGGCAGCTTATTTCGGCTTATCGCCGGGCTTAACTTCCGCGGCCGTCTGGCCCTTGGGGCCGTTCGTCAGGGTGAATTCCACTTCCTGGTTTTCCACCAGGCTGCGGTGCTTTACGCCGGTGATGGCGGAATGATGGACGAAGACGTCCTTGGTCATGTCGCCTTCGCCTTCGGTCATGGTGATGAAGCCGAAGCCCTTAAGATCGTTGAACCACTTTACTTTACCTTTTGCCATTACAGTATACCTCTCTTTATTGCGCCGGAAACTCTCGGCTGCTATATTATATCTTTTAGTGAGGGACGCTTGATCAAATGATTATTTCCCGGCCCCTCCCGGGCCTGCCTGCGAATAGTCATTAAATCATCAGCGTCCCTACGCGCCCATGAAAATCGCAACAAATATTAGAAAGATTTGCACAAGCCGGCGCCGTAACTGTTATAATTTTAATCAGTAAGGGAAATAACAGATTCCCCAAAGCAGATAAGCGGCCACGGAGCAGCACAACTGTTATTCCCGAATCAGCGGCCGGAGTCAGCAATGATGAATAACGACAAGAAGAAGATACTGATAGTTGACGACGACAAAGGGACACGCGAATTTTACCGGGACCTTTTCGAAAATGCCGGCTATTCCGTATCAGCCCTCAGCAATCCCGAAGCCGCCTATTCCAGCAGCGTTCTCTTCGCGCCGGACCTCCTTGTGCTCGACTGGGAAATGCCTTTCGGCGGCGGCAAAAAAGCGTACGAGAGCGTCACTGCCGCGCTTGGGCACCAGTTGCCCGTGATCTTCGCGTCCGGATTCCCGGAAAAGATCACCTATCGCCCGGGAGCCAAAGTTGCTGTTCTGGGGAAACCACCGGATATAGATGTTCTCCTCCAGGAAGCTGAAAGGTTGCTTGCAGCGAACTGACACAAAGAGCATCTGCCGCCCCGTTTTGCAGCAAACACTTGCGAAGACTCTGTCCCCGACAATACATGGGTCAACTAGCCGCTTTCGTTTTCTCCGCCTCCCTGCTTTACACGGGCAGCCTGGCGCTGTCCCTCGCCTGCCTCCCTTTATTCAGGAACTATACGCTCTCCAGAGTAGCGGCCCCGGTCCTGTTCGTGCTGGTATTCCAGGCCTTGGAACACCTCGCCGGCTTCGGCAGCCTGTTCCGAATAAGTCCGCTGCTTCTGGCTGTCCTGATATACAGCGCGAGAAAGGCCGGCATCGGCGAAGAGTTCCGCAAAAATATTTCCACTGAATTTGCCGTGCTGGCCGGCTTCTGCTACTGCCTGCTGTGGCGCGCGGCTTTCCCGGACCTGGATCCATCATCGGAAAAAATAGCGGACCTGTCATTCATTTGCAATTACATTGACGGAGCGCGCCTTCCGCCTCCGGATAAATGGCTGCCGCCGTTCACATTTGATTATTACTATTCTTTTCAGCACTATGCCGCGGCGCTAGCCGGACGCCTGCTTAACGTAAAAGCCGGAGCCGCTTATCACCTGGGTTACTGCGGGTTTTCCGCGCTGATAGCGGCGGCCGCCTGGGGAACGGCGTCCAGTTTCGCCGGAAAGACCGCGCATCGGGTACTGCTGACCACAGCGCTTTTCCTGGGAGGCACAGGAGCGGCGGTGCTGGTACCTTTCATGTCCCACGGCACGCCGCCGCTCCACGCCTCCATGCGCTTCCTTGGATCGTATGCCTCAGAAGTACCGGACGGCACCATGCTGGGGAAAAAAATAGCGGCGCTGTCTCCGGCCAACCCCATGGATCTGCCGGTGGAGATCTTTAGTTATCTTATACAGCTCGGAGACTATCACGCTCCTTTAGGCGGATTCCTGCTTCTAATGGCTGCCCTGCTCTGCATGGCAATAGTGGAACGGGAAATAGCACAGGAACGCGCGCCTCCCGGCAGGCTGTACGGGATAATTCTCTCGACCATACCGCTGACGTTCATAACTAACGCCTGGACCCTCCCCCTTCAGACGCTGCTGGTGCTGGCCTGGATCTGGTACCCGCTGCGAAAGCGGGAATTGCGCTCGGATTGCCGGCCGGCAGCCATTGTGCTCGCGGTTACGATGCTGCTCCTTTACCCTTTTGCCAGCGACCTGCTCTGGAACTCGCCCCCCGGCGTCAGCGGGCTGCGGCTTATCCCTTGGGCGGAAAGACCGGCGCTCTCCCATTGGCTGCTGGTCTTCTGGCCTGTTGTCGCCATGCTCTCAATAGCCGTCTCCGTCTCCATGCCCGGGCAAGCGCCGCGCCGCTGGGCGTTCGCATGGGCAATGGTCTTTACCTTCGCGGAGCTGTTTTATGCGGACGACATTTATTCCGGGAGATTCAACCGCTTCAATACCTACCTAAAATGGATGCCGTGGCTTTACAACGGGATACTGCTCTCTCTGGGAGCGCTCTGCCTGGCCCACGCCCCAAAAATACGCCGCAGGGTCGCCACCGCGGTGCTTATCCTTGTCTGCTGGTACGGCGTCGACATGGGACATTACTGGTTACAGACCCCCAAAGCGTCAGCCGGCAAGTTGAGCGGTAACGCCTGGCTGACTTCAGATCCGGCTCAGCGCGCTATCATAGAGTTCCTTTCAGCCAAGCCTCGCGGGGTGACCCTGGAGTTCCCGGAAAAGGGCGGCTTCGACAGGGCGCCCGCGTTGACCATGGCCGCAGGACAGCCATCGTTCATCGGCTGGAATGGCCACGAACAGCTTTGGCGCGGCAACAGGCACGACATACAACAGCGTTACGAGGAGGCCAGGCTCTTCTACTACAATAACCTTCCCTCCCCGCTGCGCTGGCTGGAGAGCAACGATATAAAGTACATCATCTGGCTGGCCGCGCAAAACCAGGACCCTGCGTTCTTTCAGCAGCTCTCAGCCGCCTTAGACGGGAAATACCTGTGGCACGAGACCTACAGGGTCGGGGAATTCCGCGTCGGGTTCTGGGAAAGGGCCGGGCAATGAGCGGGCACCGGGAACTGATAATCATCTGCCCTGTCTATAATGAGTCCGCGGCCTCCCTGGTGGCTTTGGCCGGCGAGTGGGAAACAGTTCTGGAGAATGAAACGCGGGATTGGGAGTGGTTCTTTATCGACGACGGCAGCAGCCTGGAAGAAACGACTGCGGCTTTGCGCAGGATAGCCGCCTGCAAGCCGCGCTTCAAACTGCTGCGTACCGCCAACCAGGGCCACGGCCAGGCCTGTATCTACGGGTACCGGACGCTCTCGGCGCGCGCGCGCTGGCTGCTGCAGATAGATTCCGACGGACAATGCCGTCCCCAGGATTTCAGGCGCCTGTGGGAGGATAAGCTCGAAGGTTCGCACCAGTTCGGCATCAGGCGCCGCAGGCAGGACGGCCGCCTGAGAGCCCTGCTCTCGCTGTGCATCAGGTTTTACCTGCGGCTGGCCACCGGGGTCAGCCACCCTGATCCCAACTGCCCCTTCCGCCTGCTTTACGCCCCGCTCCTTCCTCCTTACTTAAATGGCCTGCAGTTCAACCTTGCCAACCTGGCTTTAGCGTTAAGGCTGCGGGCGAACACCAAGTTCACCGATATCGGGTTTGCCCGCAGGCGCGACGGCCGTTCGACGCACCGGGTCCTGAAAAGCATTGCCAGCATCCTGGAACTAAGACGGCTAAGTTTCTCCGGTGCGCCGCGGCCGCCTGGCTAAAGCGAGCATCCGGCAGCCGCCAGCCTCCAAGAATGCGTCATAAACTCCCCAATCAACCTATTGGGGAAATTATTTTTCCGGGCAGGAATAGGAGACTAACGCCAGTCTTCCCGCAGTTCTTTCCTGACGCGAAGAAGAAGGCTCTTACCATTTAAACATGAGGCACCCGAATCCAGGCGCCGGTCCTTAATAAGAAGAGGTCTTTTCAGGGGGTGCGCAAACCAGGAGGAGTTTTAACCAAAGTCTCCAAGGGATGCAAAAGATTTACATGCGGAAGAATAACCTCACCTTG
>DAOPZW010000108.1:0-10635 GCA_035353595.1 Elusimicrobiales bacterium
AATGCCACCACCTTGCGCTGCCGGGCCGCGCTCTGCAGGGACAGGAAAGACCCGTTCACGCCGCTTACTATGCCGAAAGCCGAGGCGGCGGCCGTCAGCAGCGCCCATTCCGCGCCCAGGCGCAGATACACGCCTGCGGCAGCTAAGGCCGTCAGGCAAAATATCGCGATTATAGAAAAGAGATGTATCCTTCTCAGCAGGAAAAAATAAACGGCGAGGTCCTTGCGCTCGCGGTAACGGGAGAAAAAGCGCGAAACCACCTGGCCCAGCGGCCCGAACACGAACATGTTCAGGACGCCGGAGATGGTCATGCCCAGCGCCAGTTGGCCGTAGCTTTCCGGGCCCATCACGTTCGTAAGTATTTTAATTCCGGCGAAGCCCCCGAGGAAAGCCAGGGCCTGGCCCGTAACTACCCAGGCCAGCTCGCGCCGCGCCTGGCGCAGCCTTTCAAAAAAAAACGCCAGCCTGCCCCGGGCTGCGGCGCCCGGACCAGGCTCGGTATTTTTATCCGTCGTCATCGGGGCGGGGCGCTCCGCCTAATACTTGCGCAGACAGCTCTTAAGCATGTCCAGGTCGGCTTCCGTCAGCTCCGGGTAATTCCCGAAGTAAAAGCCGCACTCGTGCAGGAATTCGGCTCCTTTCAGGTCGAAGGTCTCGCCCACGTATTTGGAATAAAAAGGCTGGCGCTGCATGTTGCCGGCTATGATCGGCCGTATCTCCACGCCGTCGCCGGAGAACTGCTCGATGTATTTGCTGCGCAAATCCTTGGACTTGCAGATCACAGGGAAGGCGAAGTTGGACAGGAAAGAGAGGTGTCCACGCTTTATGGGCAGGAAGTCCGGGTTATTATTGACCTCCTCTTCCAGCGTTAAATAATTCGCCTGACGCACTTTGCAGTTCTCCTCGAGGTATCTTAACTGCGTAAGGCCCAGGAAGCCGGTTATCTCGGTGGGGCGCAGGTTAAAGCCCAGGTCATAGAAGGTGTACTTTGCCTCGAATTCGCTGTTTATGCCGTGCGCCGCGCGCAGCCGGCGCTGCGCCGCGAAGTTCAGGTTGCGGTCCCAGCCGTTGGCGCGGGTGATGCGCAGCATCTCGTCCAGCTCGTCGTCGTCGGTGCAGGCGCAGCCGCCTTCTATGGTGGACATGTGGTGCGCCACAAAGAAAGAGAAAGTTGCGCCCGCGCCAAAATTCCCGGTCTTTCCCTCGGGCAGGGCCGTGCCCAGGGATTCGCAGTTATCTTCTATCAGCAGCACGCCGTTCTTTTTGCAGATCTCGCGGATCGCGGCCAGGTCGCCGGCAAAGCCCAGCGCATTGGTGATAAAGAAGGCGTTGAGCTTCTTCGTCTTGAGCGTTTCCGCCAGGTTGGATGCCATACAGTTCAGCGTCTGCGCCTCGCAATCCACCGGCACGGCTTTCATGCCGAGCTGCAGTATGGGCATGACATTGGTAGACCAGGTCAGAGCGGAAAAGCCCACGGTATCGCCGTCCTTGAGCCGCCCGAGGTTCTTCAGCGCCTGCAGCAGGGCCAGATTGGCGCTGCCGCCGCTGTTAAAAAGAATGCAGTGCCTGCGGCCCTGCGCCTTGGCGAAAGCCTTTTCGAACTCATGGCATTTTTCGCCCATGCTCAGGATCTTGGCCTTAAGGATAAAATCAACCAGCTCCTTCTTGGTCTCGTACTCGTTGAGGAAAGTATTCTTCATCAGTGGTATCATTTTTTATCTCCATAATTGGCTTTAAAAAACTCATAGGCGGCGGCTATGCCGTCCTTGAGCGTGACGGAGGGCTGCCAGCCCCACTCTTTCATACGGGAGGTATCCACCAGCTTGCGGGCCATCCCGGCCGGCTTTGTCAGGTCGTGGGTGAAAGCGCCGGTGTATCCCACAACTCCGGCCACGGCCTGGTAATAATCGTTAACGGAATAATCGTCGCCGAGCCCGACGTTCATCAGCTCCGGCAGCGTCTCGAACTTATCTACAGCCCTGTGCATGCAGTCGGCCACGTCGCCGGCATAAATGAATTCACGCCTGGCTTTGCCGTCGCCCCAGATCTCCACGCTCTTGTCGCCGTTGAGCCTGGCCAGGTGCAGCTTGCGTATCACGGCCGGGATCATGTGCGAATGCTCGGGCGCGAACTTGTCCCAGCGCCCGTAAAGATTGCAGGGGATAAGCGTCTTGTAGCTGAATTCCGGGTTCTCCCTGGAAATATAGGAACACAGGCGGGACACCACCACCTTGGCCAGGGCATAGCCTTCGTTGGTAGGCTCGAGCTCGCCCTGCAGCACCATGCTCTCTTTAAGCGGGTTGGGCGCGTTGCGCGGGTACATGCAGGAACTGCCCAGGTTGAGCAGCTTTTTAACGCCGCAGTTGCGGGCGGCCCACACCAGGTTGCGCCCCATGTCCAGGTTCTCCAGCAGGAAAGCCACGGGGTGTGCCATATTGGCCTGGATACCCCCCACGCGACCTGCCGCGTGCACTATCATCTCCGGCTTCACTTTCTGTATGTAGGACCGGACCGCCTCGTAATTGAACAGGTCGAGCTCGGCGACATCCGGGCTGAACACTTCCAGCCTGGCCGCCGCCGCATGCTCCAGGAAATTATGGCCGACCATCCCCGCGCCGCCGGTTAAAAAAACTTTCATAAGCCTCCATCCTGAAATATGCAGCGCTGAGATCAGAACCTGAGCTCTTTTTCCTAAATAAAAGACTCTACCGTATGTAACCGATGTACCCCGCCCCGCCCGCAACAAAAACTTTCGGTTTAACCGTTGTTTTTCTCATAAATATGCGTTTTGCCGTTCGGCGTTTAATATAACTAATTATATAATTCGCCGAACGGACTCACAAGGAGTTGGGGCAGGCTGGCAGACATGAACTGTAAGCCTGCTTTTGATGGCATTCCCGGTTTACCTTAACAGGACGCCGGGGAAGGGCTTCTTAAGGGGTTCGACAGTAAGCGCGCTTCAGGCTTTGCCTGCTTCAGGCCGCCGTCCCCCGCTCGCGTATTATGCTGTCCACCACCGCGTGGCACAGCGCGGAATGAGCGCTTTCAACTACGCCGTATACGGATGAGTCGACGTAGAAATTCAGTTTCCCCAGGCGCCGCAGCGGGTTGTCCGGCGAGAAGCCGGAGAAGGTCACCAGCGTACAGCCCCTCTTAAGGGCCGCTTCGGCCGCTTTTATGATATTGGGGGATCTCCCGGAGCTGCTGATAGCCACGAACACGTCGCCCTTATCGGCGTAGCTTTGCGTAGGCGCGGAAAAAACGTTCTCGTAGCCCAAGTCGTTGGCCAGGCAGGTCAGCAGCGAGGGTTCGCTGAAACACATGGTCTTGATGCCGCCGTTCTTCCACAGGTCGGCGGACATGTGCCCGGCAATGGAGGCGCTGCCGCCGTTGCCCACGTACAGCACCTTGCCGCCGGCCGCGGCGCATTTAACCACTTCATCGTGGAAGGCGGCTACGCCCTCGCCCAGCGGGACGTCCCCCCCGCCGGCCGTGCACCTGGCCGTTTTGATGCCCGCCCAGATCGATTCCAGAAACGCGTCTGCGAAGTTCTTCATGTTCTCCCCGTTTGAGCCGCTTAAATAAAGTTGACGTGTCCCGGGATCTCTCCCGGAGAAGCCGGTATGGGCTCCGCCTCCTCTTTCAGCTTCCAAAGGAACTCGTTGACCTTGTGCTGCAGGCAGAGCGTGCCGCACATCGTGCGCGCGTCGAACTTGTCGGAAGCGATGAGGTTCATAACCTCCCAGTAGCGCTCGCTCTTCCAGAGGTCTTTGAACCGGGTGTCGGCGATATTGCCGATATGGTACTTGGAATACTTGCTGTTGAACAGCATCCCGCACGGCGCCACCAGCCCCGAACCCGAAAGCTGTATGATGAAAGGCGGGCCGAAACACTTGGAGTAGCAGCGCTTGCCGCCGCTCATGATCTTGGACCACTTGGCCGTCACCTGGTAGGCGGGACCGGACATGGCTTCGGCCTGCTTGAGCACCGACTCCAGCTGGTAGTACTTGTCGTAATCCACCTTCAGGCTGCCGTTCTCGTCGTCGCTGCAGTGCTTTATCACCAGGTAATCGACGCCCAGGTCCCTGCCCAGTTTAGTCAGCGGGATTATCTGGTCGGCGAACTGGGGCATCAGCACCATCTGCAGGCCGATGGTCACCGGCAATTTCAAGCGCCGCTTGATCTCCACGCATTTGCGGATGCTGCCGCACACTTTTTCGAAGCCGTCTGGCGGGCAGCCCATGATCTCGGTATAGCGCGCCTTCTCGCCGGCGGAAATATTGAAGCGCAGGTAGGTCAGCGCCGGCAGGACCTCTTCCAGGCGGTCGTCCCGGAGCAGGTAGCCGTTGGTGCCCACGGCCATATCCAGCCCCTGCTTTTTGCCGTATACTATGGCGTCGTAAAGGTGCGGCGAGCAGGTGGACTCGCCGTCGCTGACGAAGCTTATGGCCTTAACGCCTATCTCCGCGGCGTCGTCGAGGAAGCGGAAGATCACCTCCCTGGTCATGCGCTTCACGTCGTTGTGCTGCAGTTGGCCGTAGCAGTAGACGCATTTATAAGTGCAGGCCCGGGTCAGGGCGCAGTCGATGGTTATCGGGGCTATGCGTTCCCCCCGCATCCAGGCTTCCACCCTGTCCTTGTGCCAGAGGAGTTTATGGCCGTCCAGGATCAGATCAGACATTATTATGTTCCCCGCCTCTTGAAAGTTTGAGAATCCTCGGTATAGGAGGCTGCGGCCTGCTTCTTGAAATACTGGTCTTTGACAAGCCGCGAGTAACCTCTGATCACTTGCAGCAGCGACGGAAAACTGACCGCCTTGGAAACCCCGCTCTTCCTCTGGCCCAGGCGGTACGGCACCTCGGCGAAAAGGTAGCCGGCCTTGACCAGGCGGATAAGGATATCCGTCTGGAAGAAAAACCCCGTGCTCCTGTAGGGCAATTTCTTGAGCAGCGATTTGCGGTAAAGCACCGTGCCGTTGGTATAGTTGAAATACACCAGGAAAGTGGTGTTGATTATGAACCGGTACGCGAAAGAGAGCGCGTTACGGAACAGGGAGCGCACCTCCTTGTTGTAGAGGAAGGGGATGACCACGTCCACGTGCTCGAGCAGCCGGCTGTAGCGGAAGATCTCCCACGGGTCGTTCTCGTTGTCGCCGGGCAGCAGCACCACGATGTCGCCGGAGGCGTTATCCACGCCGTCCCAGAACGAAGCGCCTATGCCCTGCGGGGTTTTGTGGGTGAGGAACCGCACGCGCAGATCGGCGGCGGCGGCTTTTTCGGCCAGCGCCTGCGTGGCGTCGGTGCTGCCGTCGTTGATCACCACCAGTTCGCCGTCTATGCCCGTATTATCGAAGGCGCACAGGGCGTCGGAGATCGCGGCCTCAATGTTCTTCGCCTCGTTGAGGGCGGGCATCAGCACGGAAATTTTCATGCGCTTATTTTCCATCGCCGGCCCCCAGGAGCTTCTTTACCGCCTGTTTTATTCCGGCCACGCCGGGATAAAAAACTTTTTCCAGCGCGTAGCTGGCGGGCGTAGGCACGTCGGGCAGACCCACGCGCAGCACCGGCGCTTTCAGGGACGCGAACCCGTGCTCCGCCGCCTGCGCGGCTATCTCGGCGGAAATGCCGGTCATTATATTGCCGGCGTCGGCTATGACCAGCCGCCCGGTCTTCTTAACGGAAGCGAGGATGGTTTCCATATCCAGCGGTTTGATGGTGCGGGGATCTATGACTTCTATGCTTATCCCCTCTTTTTCCAGCTCGCGCGCCGCCTTTACGGCTTCGTAGACCATCAGCGAAACTGCCACCACGGTGACGTCCCTGCCCTCTTTGCGCACCACGGCTTTGCCGAACGGCACTTCGTACATCTCCTCCGGAACATAGCCGTTGAAATCATACAGCCAGCGGTGCTCGCAGAACATCACCGGGTTGCCGCTGCGGGAGGCCGCTATCAGCAGGCCTTTGGCGTCGTAAGGCGTAGCCGGCACGGCCACCTGGAGCCCGGCGAAATGCGTAAAAAGCCCGTGCAGGGCCTGCGAATGCTGCGCGGCCGAGCCCCAGCCCCGGCCTATGATGCTGCGTATCACCAGCGGCACGCCGACCTTGCCGCCGGTCATGTAGCGCCACTTGGCGGCGTGGTTAACGATCTGGTCCAGGCACATGGGCAGGAAGTCCATGCGCATGTGTATCATGACAGGCCGCAGGCCGCACATGGCGCTGCCGGCGGCAATGCCCGTCAGGCCGTTCTCGGCGATGGGCATATCCATCACGCGCTCCGGGCCGAACTCCCGGGCCAGGCCCACCGTAGAGCCGAAAACCCCGCCCGGGTCGTCGATGCCTTCGCCGATCAGGTACACTTCGGGGCTGCTTTTGAGCAACTGCCGCTGGGCTTCCAGCAGGGCGCCGCGGTAGCTGATGTTGCGGAGGCCGTTCTTTTCGGCGGCCTCAAAATCCTGCTTGTCTATTAATACTTTTGTCCAGGGCATAATTATTTATACACGTCGCTGCAGAGGTCTTCGGGCGTTGGCAGCGGGGAAGCCTTGGCGAAATTCCAGGCTTCCGTTATCTCGGAGTTTATGGCGTCCTTTATTTCCGCGAGCCGCCCGCCGGACAGCAGCTTTGCGGCGCTGAGCTTTTTAACATAGGCGTCTACGGGGCATTTCTTCGCCCACTCGAGGAATTCCTCTTTGGGGCGGCAGCCTTTCTCATAATCGCAGTCAGGCCCGACGTGGCCTTTCCACCGGTAGGTAGGGAATTCCAGAAAATAGGGGCCGTTCCCGGAGCGGATATGGGCGACGGCTTTTTCCGCGGCCGCGTACACGGCCTCCACGTCGTTGCCGTCGGCCAGTTCGCACGGGATGCCGAAGGCCGGCGCGCGCTTCGAAATAACGCCCTGGGCGTGGCGGGCCCGCTGGTGCGAATTGGTGGCGTAAAAGTTATTCTCACAGACGAACAGCACCGGCAGCTTTTTCAGGGCCGAGAAGTTCAGCGTTTCCTGCAGCACGCCCTCGTCGCTGGCGCCGTCGCCGAAATAAGTTACCGCCAGCCGGGCCTCCTTCTTTAATTTTATGGCCAGCGCGGCGCCGGCCCCCAGCGGGATGCTGCCGCCCACTATGGCCGAGGTGCCCATGCAGTTCTTGTCCGTATCCACGAAATGCATGGACCCGCCCTTGCCTTTGGCGCAGCCCGTGGCCCGCCCGTAAAGTTCGGCCACGATGGGCTTGAGGTCCGTGCCCTTGGACAGGTAATGCCCGTGGTTGCGGTGCGTGCTGAAAACATAATCCTCGGGTTTCAGGTGCTGCGAAACGCCGGCGGCCACCGCCTCCTGGCCGATATACAGGTGCACCGGCGTCTTCATCTCCTGCTCGCCGTAAACGGCCACGATCTTCTCTTCGAAGAGCCGCGCCCGCAGCATTTTCCTGAGCAGTTCCAGTTTTATTTCGGGGGTAAGCGTCATATGAAGTTCACGTGCTCCACGGGGTTCTTCAGCTGCCACAGGTAACGGTTCACCTCGTCCATGCGGCAGTTAACGCGGCAGGCGGAGGCGTCCATGCCGGCCACGTATTTAAGGGATTTGCGGCGGCGCTCCCCCTCCCAGATAGCCTTGAAGCTTTTTTCGTTGATGTTGCCGTAGCGGAATCTCTCGTTGCCCAGGAACATGCTGCAGCCCCACACATTGCCGCCCGCGTCGATGTACGACCAGAAAGGCAGCGCCAGGCAGCGGTTGTAAGGCCGGCAGCCCTCGTCCCATTTCTTCATGGTGTTCAGGCGGAAGATAACGGAGAAACCCGGGCGGTTGAACTTTTGCAGTTCCGCGCCCAGCTTCTCGAAGTCGGCGTAATGGATCTTTTTATACTTGTCGGTCACGCTCTGCGGGTGCTGGGAGTAGGGTTTTATCACCAGGTAATCCATGCCGGCGTTCCCGGCCTTGCGGGCCAGTTCCGCGGCTTCGTGCGCGTTCTCCGGCAGCAGCACCATCTGCATGCCCAGGGCACAGGCGCAGCCCTTCTTCTTTTTCAGCGCGGCAGCATAGCCCATATTCTCGAACACCCGGCTGAAGTCCGACGGGTTGCAGCGGTGGATCTGCCCGTAGGTTACCGGGGTGCCGGCATTGATGCTGACTTTTATCCAGGAGGTGGTGGGCAGGACCTTATCGATTATGGCGGGCTTCAGCAGCGCCGCGTTGGTGGTGAACGAAGTGTCGATGCCGCATTTGTTGGCGTGCACGGAAATTTCCGCCATGTCAGGGTGCAGGAAAGGTTCCCCCTCGCCGGCGAACATGACGCTTTTCAAACCCAGGCCGCCCATTTCCTTGAGGCGCGTTTTCATCATCCTGGTTTCAAGGAAGCGGGGTTTATACTCCATGAAATCCAGCGCGCAGTAGGTGCAGCGGTGGTTGCAGGCGCCCGAAGGCGAGATCTCGGCGTAGACGGGATAGATGTTCTTTTTTTTCAGCCAGTCGCTGACGCGGTGCGGATGGTAAATAAGCTTGTGAGCGTCTATGCGGTATTTGTCCATAATTATTTCAGCAGCGTGGTGACGAACTTATACAGCTCCACCGGCTCGATGGAAGAGCGGTTGCAGACTATGCCAACCTTGATGGCGGCCACGGCGTTGCCCACGAAACCCACCAGGTCCATATCGCAGCCGGCGGCCGCCAGCGGCGAGGTCAGCGAAAGGTAAGCGTCGCCGGCGCCCACGCGGTCCACTACCTTGCCGCTGAAGATGGGGCACTCGGAAAAACCCTTCCTCTTATCGTAGGTGACGGAGCCCATGTGGCCGCGCGTGATGGAGGCGCGCCCGCTCTTAAGTTTAGCGGCCAGGCCCTTGATTATGCCGTTGATCTCGCCGTACTTGTTGTGGGCGGCCAGGCGCACTTCCGGCTCGTCGATGCACAGGTAATCCATCCTGTCGTACTTGGTTATCAGGTTGTAGCCCATATTGGCGCTGTTCGACTGGGCGTTGACGGACAGGAATTTCGCCTTCTCCAGGGCCTTGGCTATCTCCGGGCTAAGGAAGCCATGCCCGAAGTCGGACACCAGCACCAGGTCGTATTTGCCGATGGAGGACTCCAGGTGGCGGCAGATCTGCTTTATGGTCTTCTCGGGGAGGGTATAGTCCTCCAGGAAGGAAACCTCGAACAGCTTGGTAAGGAATACCGGGTCCACGAAGCGGCGCTTCACCACGGTGCAGGTGTCGTTGCGATAAAAGAACTTGTGGCTGATGTTGGGCTTGAGGTGGTCGAGTATGTACTCTTCCTTGGAGTCCACGCTGCCCAGGCAGGTAACCAGGTCCACCTTGGCGCAGAAGCCGGCCAGGTGGTTGGCGCAGGCCAGCACCCCGCCGGCAAAGCGCTCCTCGCTGACGAACTTGGTGGAAATGATGTTGTCTTTGGGCGGCTTGCTCATGCCCTTGCAGTAGTGATACTCGTCGATGATGGTATCGCCGATGACCAGCACCTTCATATCTTTGAGCTTCTTAAGCTGTTCCACCACCTGCTCCGCGGAATACTTCTTTTTGAAGCCGGCCAGGAACTCCTTGGTCTCGTCGGAGAACACGCCGAAGAACTTATTGAGCAGCGCGGTGGAGCTGAAGGTTATCTCGTCGGTAAAATGCAGCCTGCCGCCCACCGATTCGATAGCGTCCTTCTCATGCCGGATGCCGCCGGTAAGGTCTTTTTCAGGGGCAGCGTAGTCGGAGCCCTTGATATAAATGCTGGGGCGTACGGTCTTTATGGTTTCGACGGCCGTTTTCCATTTGTTCACCGAAACAAAGTCCACCGCGGTCAGGGAAGCCAGCGTCTCGGCGCGCAGCACTTCGTTGAAGACCGGGCGGCCGGGCCCCTTGTTCACGTATTTGTCCGGCGTCAGCGTGACCACCAGGATATCGCCTTCTTTTTTAGCGGCATGAAGGTGTTTTATATGGCCGGGGTGCATCAGGTCGAAAACGCCGTGGCAGAGCACCACGGTTTTCCCGCTTTTCTTAAGCTGCTCCACTTTTCCGGCCAGTTCCGCTATGGGCAGTATCTTCGCGCTGTGAGGCATCGGTAGCTCCGTGGCTGTGCTTACTTCTGCGGCGCCAGGTATTTGAACCAGTCTTTCGTGGCGTCCGCTATGTTATCCGGCGTCCATACCGGCGCCTGGCGCCAGTAAGCTATGTTCGCGAGTATCTCTTTGACCCCGTCCTGGAAAGTGACCTTGGGGCGCCAGTTCAGGGCTTTGGCTATTTTAGAAGTATCCGCGAAAGTGCAATCCGGCTCGCCGGGGCGCTTGGGGATATAAGTTATCTCTCCCCCCAGCAGTTTCACCAGCTCGTTCACGCTGTAAGTGCCGCCGGAGCCGACATTGAACACTTCATTGAAAACCGGGGATTCTGAAGCGGTGAAGAAGGCGTCCGCCACGTCGGTGACGTAAGTGAAGTCCCGCGTCTGCGTGCCGTCGCCCACCACGGTAAAAGGCCTATTGTTCAGCTTCTGCGCCAGGAACACGCCGAACACCGCGCCGTAAGTGCCGGAAGTGCGCGAGCGCGTGCCGTAAACATTGAAGAGCCGCAGCGCGGTGACCGGGATCTTGTAGACCTGGCCCCAGTGCAGGGCGGTCTGCTCGCCTAAAAACTTGGTCAGCGCGTACGGGTATTG
>DAOPZW010000109.1:0-10508 GCA_035353595.1 Elusimicrobiales bacterium
CCGGCTTCCATGGCGCCCACCGAGCCCATGCCGCGGTAAGCTTTATAGCTGCGCCCCTGGTACAGGATGATGTCGCCGGGCGCTTCGGCGGTGCCGGCCAGCAGGGTGCCCAGCATCACGCAGTCGGCGCCGGCGGCTATGGCCTTGGTGATGTCGCCGGAGAACTTTATCCCGCCGTCGGCTATGACCGGGATGCCGCGCCGGGCGCCGGCCCGGCAGCATTCTTTTATGGCGGTAAGCTGCGGCACGCCCACGCCGGAAATTATACGCGTGGTGCAGATGGAGCCGGGGCCTATGCCCACTTTTATCGCGTCGGCGCCGGCTTTTATCAGGTCCAGCGCGCCCTCGTAAGTGGCCACGTTGCCGGCGATGATCTCGATATTATGCCGGCGCTTCACGGCTTTAAGCGTTTTCAGCACGGACTCGGAATGCCCGTGCGCGGTGTCGAGGGCCAGCACGTCCGCGCCAGCCGCCACCAGTTCGCCGGCGCGCTCCACGGCGGCGGGCCCGGCGCCTATGGCCGCGCCTACCCGCAGGCGCCCCGCCTTGTCCTTGCAGGCGTTGGGATAATTTTTTGCGTTCATCATGTCCCTGGTGGTGATCAGGCCTTTGAGGCGGCCGTGCCTGTCCACCAGCGGCAATTTTTCTATGCGGTGTTCGTGCAGGATCTTGCGCGCCTGCTCCGGAGTGGTGCCCACCGGGGCGGTTACCAGCTTCCTGGTCATAGCCGAGGAGACTTTCTTATCCAGGTCTTTTTCGAAATACAGGTCGCGGTTGGTGAGGATGCCGGCCAGTTTTCCCTGCGCCACCACCACCAGGCCGGAAATGCCGTGCTTACCCATCAGCTCCAGCGCGTCCCGCAGCGTCTCGTCGGGGGAAATGGTGACGGGGCTGGTTATCACGCCGCTCTCGTGTTTTTTCACTTTGGCTATTTCCAGCGCCTGCAAATGCGCGGGCATCGCGCGGTGTATTATGCCCAGGCCGCCTTCGCGCGCCATCGCTATGGCCAGCGCAGACTCGGTCACCGTGTCCATGGCGGCGGAGATCAGCGGGATATTAAGTGTTATTTTGGCGGTGAGGCGGGTCCGGAGGTCTGTCTGCTTGGGCAGCACGGAGGATTTCGCCGGCAGCAGCAGCACGTCGTCGAAGGTAAGGCCTAAAGCGATCTTGTCTTGAAGCATTGGGAGACCTCTTTTTTTAAGTTTAGCTCTTCGCGGGGAACGGTTTCAATTATGCGGTCCGGGCCCGGCTTTTAGATAGCGCCCCAGGAAAAAACTTTGCGCCAGCAGGAAGGCCAGCATGCAGCCCAGGATGCCGAACAGCTTAAAATTCACCCAGCTCGCCGTAGAATAATGCCAGGCCACATGGAGATTCAGCCAGCCCAACAGCGCAAAGAATATGGCCCACGCGGCGTTGAGCTTTTCCCAGAGCGGGTCGGGCAGGGCGAGCTGCTTACCAATAAGGCCGCGGATGGCATTGTGTTTGAAGAGCAGCCTGCCGCCAGCGATGGCCAGCGCGAAGCCCCAGTACAGGACGGTGGGTTTCCATTTTATATACGCTTCATTGTGAAAAAGCAGGGTCGATCCGCCGAACACCACCAGGATGCCGAGGCTGAGTTTCAGCATGGTATCCACAGTACCCGTGCGCGCATAGGAGTACGCGGCCTGCAGCAGCCCGGCGGCAATGGCGGCGGCGGTGGCGGCGTAAATGCCCTGGATCTTATAGACGGCGAAAAATAAAACTACCGGCAGGAAATCGGCGAATAATTTCAATTGACCGCTCCTTGCAGCTATAGGGGCGCCGCCGTTTTTGCGCTTTCTGCTCCCAACGGGAACCCTGGCGGCGGCGCTTTTCTTAAGTTTAACTGTTAGCGGGGTTGTTTTTCAATGGGCGCCGGGCAATAAATGAGGGCGCCGGCCATAGACCGGCGCCCCTTTGTTGTACGGGAGAGAGGTTAAACTTTCTTTTCGTTCGCCTCCGGCTTGGCGGCCGCTTTCTCCTGGCGGGCTCTGCAGGTTTCGGAAAGGTCCTTGAGGTTCTGCCGCAGGCATTCCTTTATACGCCCTTCGCCGGGCTTAACTCCGGCGCAGAATTTCTCCCTGTCGGCGGCGCAGGCTTTGGCCCCCCGCTGCCGGCCTTCCCGGCGCATTTCGCGTTTCGAACCCATTGCGCCCTTTTCGCTCATTTTGGACTGCATTTTGAAGCCGCTCTTGAAGCCCGAAGAGAAGCCCTTGCCGTAGGCGCCCATGCAGGCCCCGCCTGCTTTGCCGCCTTTTTTGCCGTGCTTGCCGGCAACAGCTTTGCGGTCGCGGCAGGCCTGCGACAGGTCCTTCTCGTGTTCCTTAAGGCAGGCCGCTATGCGCCCTTCGCCCGGCTTTATGTCCGCGCAGAACTTAACGGTGTCCTCCGCGCAGGGCCCTTTGCCCTTCTCCGCGCCCCTCTCCGCGCCCTTCTCCGCGGCTGCCGGCGCGTTCAGCGCCAGGCCCAGGCCCGCGCCCAGCGCCAACACAGCTATCATCAGGTTTTTCATAATCCCGCTCCTTTCTCCGTACCCCCATACAACGCGCGCCCAGCCGTTTTTATTGCAAACAGATGAAAAAGAAGATTGCGGAACGCCCATCAGAGAGAGAATTACTGTAAGGGGAAAAGAACGTTATGGCGGTCCGGGGAGTCCGGGGGCTTACCCCGCTCGCCCGGAAGAGGGAACCGTTGCGAACGAGCTGAAGTGAGCATTCCCTGGTCCGGGGTGGCCGGGGTATCCCCCCGCGCAACCGGGCAGAAGGAACCCTTGCGTCGGTTCCCCCCGCCTTAGGGAAATTATGGCGGGGCCCCCTTCCGCAACGGTTGCGCGGGGGGATACCCCGGCCACCCCTCCAAGAAAAAGTTTTAACTATCAGCGCGTATAGGGAGGGGCTGCCGGAGAAGTGACCTGCGAACCCGTTGCGGAAAGGGGGCCCCACCCTAATTTTCCCGGGTGGGGGGAAACCGACGCAAGGGTTTCCTCTGCCCGGGTTCGCAGGTCACTTCTGCGGCGGCACCGACTGGGCACCTCGCGGTCCGCCTCTTTTTTTAGTTGCAGTTCACCTTATTCCCACTCTATGGTGGCGGGGGGTTTGGAGGTGATGTCGTAGACTACGCGGTTGATGCCGCGCACTTCGCTGACTATGCGCGAGGAAATTTTATGCAGCAGGTCGTGCGGCAGCTTGGACCAGTCGGCGGTCATGCCGTCCACGGAGCTGACGCAGCGCAGCGCGATGGTGTATTCGTAAGAGCGCTCGTCGCCCATCACGCCCACGGAACGCACCGGCAGCAGCACGCAGAAAGCCTGCCAAATTTTAGAATACCAGCCCGCGGCCTGTATCTCCTCGCGCATCAGGCGGTCGGCCTCGCGCAGGATCTTCAACCTTTCGGGCGTAACTTCGCCCAGCACCCGGATGGCCAGCCCCGGCCCGGGGAAAGGATGCTGCATCAGCACCGGCTCCGGTATCTTCAGGCTGCGGCCCAGCTCACGCACTTCGTCCTTGAAGAAATAGCGCAGCGGCTCGATCAGGCCCATCTTCATTTTAGCGGGCAGGCCGCCCACATTGTGGTGGCTCTTTATCACGGCCGAGGGCCCGTTCACGGAAACAGACTCTATCACGTCGGGGTAAAGCGTGCCCTGCAGCAGGAAGGCCGCGCCTTTTACTTTCTTCGCCTCTTTGTCGAACACTTCTATAAAAGTATGGCCGATAATTTTGCGCTTCTTCTCGGGCGAGGTAACGCCCTTAAGCCGCCCCAGGAACAGGGCCGAGGCGTCCACTATCTTAACGCTGTAGCCGAACTTATCGTGGAACACTTCCTTCATGCGCCGGCGGTCGCCGTCGCGCAGCAGCCCGGTGTCCACAAAAATACAGCGCAGCCTGGCGCCGATGGCTTTATGCGCCAGCACCGCCGCCACGGAGGAATCCACGCCGCCGGACAGGCCGCAGATCACGGTTTTGCCGCCGGCCTGTGTTTTTATTTCCGCCACGCTCTCGGCCAGGAAGGCCGCCGGCGTCCAGCGTTCCTTATAGCCGCAGATGCCGCGCGCGAAATTCTCCAGGATCTTCTCCCCCCTTTCGGTGTGGTGCACCTCGGGGTGGAACTGCACGGCGTAAAGCCCCAGCGCCGGGTTTTCCATGGCCGAGAATTCGGAGCCGTCTGCCCGGGCCGTAACCCTGAAACCAGCCGGCACTTTTTTAACTTCGTCGCCGTGGCTCATCCACACCTGCAGCCCGGTGGGCAGGCCGGCCAGCAGCCGGGAACCTTTGAAAATTTTCAGCGCGCCCAGCCCGTATTCGCGTTTGGCCGCCTTGGAAACTTTCCCGCCCAGCTCATGCGCCAGCAGCTGCATGCCGTAGCACACGCCCAGCACCGGCACGCCCAGCCGCAGCACGGCCGGGTCCGGTTTGGGCGCGGCTTTGCCGTAAACGCTGGCCGGCCCCCCGGATAAAATTATGCCTTTGGGCCCGCGGGCCAGGATGTCTTTGACCGGGGTGCCGAAGGGCAGGATCTCGCAATAGACGCGCAGGCTGCGCAGCCGGCGGGCGATGAGCTGCGTATACTGGCTGCCGAAATCTAGTATCAGTATTTGATCCATAAGTTTTTCCCGGAAAGCGAAGGACCGCATGAAAATTCTAACAAATTAAAAGCCCGGCTTATCGCGGGGATAAACCGGGCTTCCGGGGGACGGCGGGACTTTATTTCACGGCGTACAGGTAAGTCACGTAGTCATGCCACTGCACGGCCTGGTCGAAGGCGAAGTCGCCGTATTTGCCTTCGAAGATATTCTCCAGCTTCTCCTGGGCCACGCGCACTTCCGCGGGCGGCAGGTATACGGAGATGCCGCGGCTCTCGGTCATGGCGTGGCCGGCGCGGTTGGTGCCGGTGGCCTTGTTGTAAACCACCAGTTCCTTGTCTATATAGTTCTGCAGGTCGGCCGCTTTGGCCTTGAGCGCCAGGGCTTTCTCGTCGGTGCCCTTGAGGTTGGCGGCCACCAGGCCCGCGTACTGCCACAGGTCGCCGTAGAAGGAGATGGTCATCTTCGGGTCGCTGGCTTCGCCTATGGTGTCGTAGCGGATCACGCCGGTGCGGGCCGCTTTCAGGGCGTCCACATCGTTCACCTCTTTGGCCAGCGCGGAGAATTCGGCCAGTTTCACGCCCAGGCCGTCCAGCTTGGCGGAGCGGATGGCGGAGAGCTGTCCCGCTTTCTTATTGGCTTCGTAGAACATGTTGAAAGCTTCCACCGTAACCGCGCCCAGCTCCTCGGCGGTGAGAGTGGGCTTTTTGGCCAGCGCGCCCAGGAACAGGTTGTAGGGATAGCCCAGGCCCGGCACGGTTTCCTCGGAGCCGACGATAACCGTGGAGTTATCCTTAACTTCGAAAGCCACTTCGCCCATCTGCATCAGGCAGGCGTCGTAAGCCAGCACGTCCACTTTGCCGGCCTCTTTAAGGATGTCGCCGATCTGGCGGGTGCGGATATAGTTGCCGGTCTCGTCGTCGAAAGAGATGCCTTTCTCAGCGCCCTTGGGCTGCACCTTGGGGTCCATCCAGCCGGAGCCGTGGTCCCACAGGATCAGCATATATTTCTTGGCCGGGTAATTCAGCTTGCTCCATTTCACGAAGTCCACGGCGCGCTTATAGTCGCCCATGTCCACCGCGGTGGAGATCTGCACCACCGGCGAGTTGATCACGTTCTCGTTGGAATCTTTCTTTACCAGCAGGCGGCGCGCGCCGGTCCAGTTGCCGTCCAGGTCGGTGTCGCCGGAGGCCTGGCCGTTCATGCGGCCCAGTTCCACCACGATGTTCACGTTCTTGTCGGAACCGATCTTCTCCATCATGTTCACGTTATACAGCCCGGCCATTTCCAGGTTGTTCTTGCCGTTGATGAAGACCATGACGGTCCATTCTTTGGGCGCGGCGGGCTTATTGGAGAAGGGCCATATTTTTTCGGCGGAAGGAGCCGGCACCGCGGCGGGGTTAGCCGTATAGGTTTTGCCGTAGAAATTCAAATCCAGGGCGCTGGCCGCGGGAGAGAACCCGGGAGCGAGAGCGAGGAAGGCGGCCGCGGCAAGTATGTTTTTCATAAAACCTCCGTAAAACCTGTTGGTATAGTTTAGCTGAACCCTGGCACAACGCAAGCCCGCCAAGGCCCAGGCGGCCCAAGGCAAAGGGCCCACCCCGCCTGGGCCCCGAAACCGACCGGGCCCGGCACAGCGCCCTTACCGGCTGCGCGCAGCCGCGGCAGCCTGCAGCGAAAAGCGTTCCTGCCCGGGAAAGTTTTTATGCTGCCCTTGCTTTCGTGAAGTATCAATAATATATAATGTCAGAACCAATGAAACCCACCGCGCTTATCTTCTCTTTATGTCTGCTGCTGCCCGGCCTGGCCGGCGCCTCCTGGTGGGCGGAGAACGATTACACCACCGGCTCCAACGGCGTAAAGAAAGACTCCCTTACCGTTTTAACCCATATCAAGGGCAAATTCATGGCCGGCGCGGCGGCGTCTTTTTACCGGGATACCGGCGCCTACAAAGACAGGGTTTACGCCTACCGCCTGCCGCTGCTGTATTCCGGGACCAGCAATATCCTGGCCCTGACGCCTTTCGTCTACCCCGTGGCCCCCGCCACCAATTCCGGCGCTAAAGGGGCCAGGCTGTATTTCCAGGCCTCCCTTACGGAGCCGGACGACGAAAGCTATCTGCGCCTGACGGCGGCCGGGGCCTGGGCGGGGCAGGACGCCCGCAGGCTGGACGCCCAGGGCAATGACCTGGGCAAAAAAAGTTTTTCGGAAACGGCCCTCGAACTGCAGGTGGAAAAGTCCTATTTCGGGCAGTTTTTCCTGCTGGGCTCCGCCGCAACCTTTTCGAAAGCGGACCTGCCCCGCAACCAGGCGCCGGTAAAGCCGGCGCTGGACCACGCCGACATGGCCTGCCTGGGGACCTTCCGCCAGATCACCGCCCTGCCGGAGTGGGTGGTAACGACCCAGGTTTCGCGCAGCATGAAGCCGGAATTCGCGAGCCTTCTTTACATTGGATATAGTAAAATATCCTTCAGGAGCGAACCGGCGGCAAGCTCGGCTATTTTCGGCTTAAAACTGGAGATGAGCGCCAAGACCACGCTGGATTTTGCCTATAATCTTTTCAAAGCGCAGAGCTCCGCGTACAAAAATTATTATAAGATACTTTTGCGGACCGTATTCTAAAAGGGCCAACAGATGATAATGCAGTCGCAGGAAAGCCTTGAAATGCTGGTGATGGTCTCCCGGCTGCTTTCCTCAAAACTTGATATTTCCGAACTGCTCACCACCATCATGCGGCTGGCTTCGCGCGTGGTAGGGGCGGAGCGCGCCTCGCTTTACCTGCTGGACGAAAAGAACCAGGAATTATATTTCGACGTGGCGCTGGGCCTGCCCGAAGACGTGCAGAAGATGCGCTTCAAGCTGGGCGAGGGCGTGGCCGGCACCTGCGCCAAGGAAGGCCGCTCCACCATCATCAACGACGTGGCCAGCGACCCGCGCCACTCCAAGAAAGCCGACGCCAAAAGCGGCTTTGTTACGCGCTCCCTTTTAACCTGCCCGATGATCATCAAGGGCAAAGCCATCGGCGTGGTGCAGGCCATCAACCGCGTGGACGGAGATTTTTCGGAAACGGACAAGAACAATTTCGAGGCTTTCGCCTCGCAGGCCGCCATCGCCATCGAGAACTCCCGCCTTTTCTCTTCCGTCAGGGAAGAAAAGCGCAAGATGGAAATAGTTTTCCGGCGCGTCAAGGAAGGCGCCATCCTTACCGACGTGGACGGCGAGATCATCATCCTCAACGAGTCCGCCAAGACCTACCTGGAATACGAGAAGTACAAATTCACCAACGTGAAATCCGCCTTCCCGGACTTCGAAATGAAGCCCGGGATGGACGCGGCCATGGCCGCCGGGGAAACCGCCTTCAATTTCGAGCTTTACCGCGAGAAACCGAAGAGGTTCTATCTCAGCGGCACGGCGATAAAACTTTTCACGGAAGACAAGGACGGCAATTCCAAAGTGGAGGGCCGCCTCTGGATCCTGTCCGACGTCACGGCCCAGCGCCTGGAAGAGCGCATGGCACGCAATTTCCTGTCGCTGATCTCCCACAAGTTCAAAACCCCGCTGGCCTCCATAAACGGCTACGCCCAGATCCTCAAGGACGAAGCGCAGTCGAAGAACCTGCCGGAGATAGTGAAGAAATCCTCGGAGACCATCTTCGGCCAGGGCCAGAAACTGAATACGCTGGTGGAAGGCCTGCTGGACTTCGTGACCATAGACAGCCAGGAACCCGCCTCGCTGGAAAAGATAGAATTCAACACGGGCCACTTCCTGGAGGAAGTGGCCGAAGGCATCCGCGCGCTACAGCCTGAGAACTCGAAGGTCACCATAAAAGTGGCGGCGCCCGACCCCATACAGCTCAAAGCCGACCGCAAGCTGATGGCCACCGCCATCCGGGCCCTGGTGGACAATGCCGTCAGGTTCAATCCCGGCGAAGCCAAGCTGGTGATACTCTCCACGCAGGCGCGCGACAACAATGTTTTCATTTCCGTGGGCGACAACGGCCCCGGCATACCGGGCGAAGAGCTGGAAAATATTTTCCAGAAATTCTACCAGGTGGAAGATTCTTTCACCGGGCAGATAGCGGGCTGGGGCCTGGGCCTGGCCCTGGTAAGGAAAGTGGCCGAGCTGCACGGCGGGCGCGTGTTCGCCAAATCGCAGCTGCAGAAAGGTTCCGCTTTTACCCTGGTGCTGCCGAAATAAACCCGGCCGGGCGCAAAAGAACACCCGCCGTCAGCAACGGCGGGTGTTCTTTTTTGCCTGCGCCCGGAAGACGCCGTCTTACACGGGGATCTTTTCGGTATCGCCTTTCTTTACGTAGTCGTTGGTGGACACGCGGCCGACGCGCTGGAAGCCCCATTTCACGAAGTACTTCTTGGCGCCCTTATCCGCGCTGTCGTCCACGAATTCCTTGGTCTTGGTCAGGTCGCCCTCGGCGAACACCAGTTCGTAACCGGAGGCGGCGCTGAAGGTGAAGGTCTTCTCGCCCTTATTGCTGTTGAAGAACAGGAACCCGTCCTTCATAAGCTCCACCTTGATCAGCACGGTCTCGCCGGCGTATTCGCGCGCCCACCTGTCGCCCACGCTCAGCGTGAACTTGCCGTCCTTGTGGGAGAAGCCGGTGGCATAGAGGCCGTCGGCATCCGGGGCCGTGGGCACGCGGTAGTTGGGGGTCAGGTTGAAGGTAAGGTCGTACAGGCCCACGCGGTCCACAGAGTAGCTGTAAGGAGAGGAGCCGGTGTTGAAATCCACCCGCTGGCCTTCCATGCAGACATTGAACGATTCGCTCTCCCAGGGGTAGAGCTGGCGGGGAGCGACGTTCAACTGCGCCGTGGCGCGGAAAGTCTGTCCGGCGCGCTCGCGGCAGACCCAGGTGCCGTCATGGCCGTTCTGGCTGCCGGCATGGCTGTATTCGCCCTGGTGCGGGCCGCCGTCTTTCTCTTCGATAATAGCTTTGGGGCCGTGGCCGCCGGGCTGGCCGCCGTGGTTGCCACCGTTGTTGCCGCCGGGCTGGCCGCCATGGTTGCCACCGTTGTTGCCGCCAGGCTGGCCGCCGTGGTTGCCGCCATTGTTGCCGCCGTTATGGCCGCCATTATTCGGCGGATTTACCACGGGAGGAGGAGGGGGAGGGGGCGGAGGTTTGGGAACGAAGTGGCACTCTTCAATATATTCGGTGCTGTCCAGATACACCCTGCCGGAAGACTGCGCATAAGGACTGGCCCCGAAAGGTAAATTTCGGCAATCTCTGCTGTAACGAACGCTGTGGGTGCCGTTCTGCTGAGGATAAAAGTCCTTGTTAACCTCGGTTGTTTTAGCCTGTTCAATGACGCTCTTAACGTCAATGTTCTTGTCGAAATTAATATCATCGGCGGCGCTGGCATTGGCCGCAAAACCAAGACAGGCAAAAGCGACAACAAGTTTATTTGTCATACGTTCACTCCTCCATACTTTCGGGACATCTCTTGTTCCACACCTATAGTCTAGGACAAAGCCCCGCCTGCCATAAGGGGCGTTGGGGCAGAATAAAGGAATTATTAGGCCCAAGGGATCATTCCCCAAAGGCCCAGGGCGGCTGGAACGGAGGAGCAAGAAGCGCTAAGCCAGCTTATTATCCGACACCAGCTTCTTCAGCTCGTTGATATCAGGGCTTATAAGGTAAGGCTTGCCCACGGACTGCATGGCGCTCTGTATATCCTTAAGCCCGTTGCCGGTTATCAGGAGCACCACGGACTCGCTGCTCTTTACGCGGCCTTCCTTGACCGCCTTGAGCAGGCCGGCATAGGTAGCCGCGGCCGCGGGTTCGGCAAAAACGTTGGAGCCCCTGGCAATGCTCGGTATGGCCGCCAGTATCTCGGCGTCGCTCACGCCCACGGCGAAGCCGCCGGAATCACGGATGGCCATTACGGCGGCCAGGCCG
>DAOPZW010000110.1:0-10436 GCA_035353595.1 Elusimicrobiales bacterium
TCGAGAAGATCGAGATCACCGCCGACCCCTCCGGCGAGAACATCATAGACATAAAGAACCTCGGCACCTTCGACAGCGTGGAAAGGGCCCTGGCCTTCTCCTGGGGCCGCGACGTTTCCGAGAAGCTCTCCTTCGGCGTGATGGCCAAGAACATCACCCGCTCCCTGGACACTTCCGTGGACTCCTTCAACGCCATCGACATAGCCATGCTGCAGAAGTTCTCGCCTTCCTACCGCGTGGCCATCGGCGTGCAGAACGTTTTCTCCATGGCTTCCGGCGACACCGAAGACAAACTGCCCCTTACCATGAAGCTCGGCCAGGCTATGAGCCTCTTCAAGGGCAAGCTGCTGTTCGGCCTGGACCTGATGAAGCAGCAGAACGCCGAGATGAACTGGCGGTTCGGCGGCGAATACTGGCTGATGTACTGGGCTGCCATGCGCTTCGGCGTAGTTGGCGCGCCCGGCATCCAGGAGGCCGATTTCGGCGTGGGCATAAAATACCGCAATTTCGGTTTCGACATCGCCCAGGGCGTGCATGCGCTGGGCACCACCACCCGCTTCTCCGTTACCATGCGCATGGGCGATTCCAACAAGGCCAAGCACGGCACCGAGGTGCGCGAGATCGTGCGCCAGGCCATGCAGTACTTCAAATCCGGCTACTTCAGCCGCGCGATGGAAAAGCTCCGCAGCGCCATGGACGCCGATCCCGGTAACGCCGAGATCCTGCGCATGGTGACCCGCCTGCAGAGCGCCATCGACTTCGTGCCCAACGCCACCGGCGGCGAGGAAGTGCCCACCCTGACGCGCCGCGGCATCATCTCCTTCGTGGACGGCAAAGACATGCGCGCCTCCATCAACGTGCTGCGCCACGCTTTCAACAAGGAACCCAAGAACGACCGCCTGCTCAGCCTGCTGAACATGGTGGAAAAAGAAGCCGGCGTAGCGGAGATCACCCGCAAGCCCGAGGGTCCCGAGATCTTCACCTATATAGACCAGCGCACCTACGACGCCCGCCAGGCCATCTATGACGGCAAATATGACCTTTCAATGGCGCGCGCCCAGGACATCCTGGACCTGGAGCCTAACAATGAGACCGCCCTCGAGATCATGGGCAGCTCCTTCTACCTGATGGACCAGAAGGACAAGGCCCGCGTTATGTGGGAAAAAGTGCTGGAGATCAATCCCGATAATAAAATGGTAAAAGAATTCCTTAAGCAGGTGAAATAACCCGGCGCCCGCCCGGATGCTCCCCGCCTTTATCTTTTTTGAAACGTTTATGTAATAAGGTAAGTATAAAATTATAACTATATGAGTAAGGTTCTCCTTGCATTGCTGCTAGCCGTGTCCGCCGGTCCCCGGGGCAACGCCCAGGATACCGCCATGGACGCTTCCATAATGCAGCGCCAGGACAGCACGCGCAGGGAGATGGAAGGCAAGATAAAGAACGAGATCCTGGACCCCATCCTGGGCCCCGGCAAAGCTTTCGTTTTCGCCGACATCGAGATGGAGGTGATCTCCAAGAAGGCGGAGCAGAGCAAGGAGGGCCTGGGCGTCATCCAGAAATACAAGGAAAAGGGCGCGGCCGGCGGGGGGGCCGATTCCGACTTCCTGCTGCCCGGCATTCCCAAGCAGCGCTCCATCATGCCCAAGGACGACAAGCGCCCCGAGGCTTCGCAGGGCCAGCAGGCCCAGCAGGGCAAAGGCGTGCAGGAAGTGCGCTACGGCCTGGGCACCGAGATCGCCCGCCTGCAGCTTACCGTCATCCACGACGACCGCCTGCCGGCCGCCGGCCTGAAACTGGCACGCGAGCGGCTCGACGATTTCCTGGTTCCTTATAAGATACGCGGCACCGCGGCCCCGACCGTGCTTTTCAAACCCACCAGGTTTAAAGGGTATACTGTTCTGGACGACCTGAAGCGCCCCGGCGTTTACCTGCCGCTGCTGTACGCGGGCCTGGGCCTGCTGCTGCTGCTGTTCCTTTTCGGGCCGTTGTGGGCCTTTTTCCGGAAATACGTGGCCGCCCTGCTGGCCAAGCCCGGAGCCGAAGTGAATATAGAACAGAAGACGGAAGAGGGCGCCGGGGGCGGCGGCGGCAAGGGAGAGGAGGAGCAGACCGGGCACCAGCAGATAGATATGAACCTTCTTCAGAAGCAGGAGGAAGAAAAAGAGGAAGAGGACGATCTTATGAAGAAATTCGAGCCGTTCATCTATATCACGGAGGAGAACCTGCGCAAACTCATCTATTTCTTCCTCCTTAAGAAAGAGGATCCCTGGGTCATCGCGCTGGTTTTAAGCTACCTGCGGCTGGACCTTTCCCGCCAGGCCCTGTCGATGCTGCCCATAGAGATCCAGTCCCGGGTGGCGCTGGAATCCCTGACCGTGCGCCAGGCCACGCGCGAGCAGATCAACGCCATAGATAAGGAGATAAGGGAGAACGTGGATTTCGTGATGGGCGGCATAGAGCGCCTGACCAAGATGCTCGAGGACAGCGACGCCCTTACCAGGAAGAACATCATAGAATACCTCAAGACGCAGAAGCCGGACATCTACGAGAAGATCAAAAAGGTGATGGTTACCTTCGAGAACCTGGTGAATTTCAGCGACAAGGACCTGCAGACCGTGATCAGGAGCGTCAGCAACGAGGACATAGCCAAATCCCTGAGCAAGGCGGACCCGCAGCTGCTGAATAAATTCTTCGCCAACATGTCGCAGGGCGCGGTGAACGCCATCAAGGAAATCATAGAGTATTCCGGCGATGTGGCCCAGGCCCAGGTGGACGAATCCCAGATGAAGATCCTGGACGCGGTGAAAAGCCTGGAGGCCGAGGGCAAGATAGCGCCGCGCCAGGCCGACAGCCAGGAAGTCTATATTATTGACGGGGCGGAGATCTCCTCCGGCGACGAGCGCAAGCGGAAGTTCGAGAGCATGGGCGCCGCCGCCCCGGCCGCTCCCGCCGCCGGGCCCGACGCGGCCCAGGTAGCCGAAGCGGCGCAGTACCTGGCCGCCGGCGCGGACCTGTTCAACCAGGGCAAGGTGCAGGAGAGCCTGCAGTACCTGGAATACGCCTCCAGCGCCAACCCCGGCGACGCGGCCGCCTGGCAGTACCTGGGCGGGGCTTACTATTCCCTGCAGCGCGTCGACGAAGCGGTGGCGGCCTACGAGCGCTACGCCGCCATCTCCGGCGACCCGGCGGTGAACGAATGGCTGGCCGGCTTCAAGCAGCAGGTCGGTAAATAAGGAAAGCGGCTATTTTCTTGTTAACATTTTTTTAACTTAACGGAAATCCACCTTGATTAGAATATAGTAACAGAGCGGAAAGCTATATGGACGACAGAGACCCTAAAATTCCCAAGCCCGGCCTGCCCAACCTGCCGTTTTTACCGCCGGGTATGGCCAAGCCGAACCTGCCCCCGCCGCTGCCGCGGCCGGGCGCGCAGCCGCCTTTCCCCGCTCCCGGGTTGCCGGTCCCGGCGCCGTCTTTCGCGGCTCCTGTTTACGCCGCGCCGGCTCCCAGGGACAACTCCGCCGAAACCGCCCGCATGCAGGAGGAAAAAGAGCGGCTGGAAAAAAAGATCGCCGAGATGGAGAAGGTGGTGTCCCAGGAGAAGGAAAAAGCCCTGGTCGCCGCGCTGAAGAGCCAGCAGGACGAGGCGCTGTCCTCACGGGTGGAATCTTCGCTTAAAGATATACAGGAGAAAATGCGCCGCGACAGGCGCGACAGCCAGGTTGAAGAGGAGCGGATCTCGCTGAAGGGAAAGATCAAGGAGCTGGAAGCCCGGCTCGCCCAGGAGCGCGAGACCTGGATGACTACGCTCAAGAACCAGCTGGCCGAGCGGGAAACCCAGGGCCGCGACGTGGAAGGCCATTTCGTCTACCGGCTGCAGGAGATGGAGCGCCGCTGGCTGGACGAGAAGGGCCAGTGGCAGAAGGCGCTGGCCGAGCGCGAGGAAGTAATACGCTCGCTCAGGTCCGGCGCCGAGCGCATGAACGAATTGAAGGAAGAGTTCCGCGAGCTGAGCCTGGACAAGGCCATGGCGGAAAAAGAGATAAACAAGCTGCGCGACGACGTGGCGCGCAGCGAGCGCGAGCGCGCCTCCGTGGACGCCTACATCAAGATGATGCCGGAGAAAGAGCGCGAGATAGCGGAAGCCCGGGCCGAAGCCGCCGTGCTGCGCATGCGCGAAGAGAAATTCAAGGACGAGTTCAAACACCGCGAGGAACAGCTGCTCAGCGAGATAAAGTTCCGCGAGGAGAAGCTGCTCACGGACGTGAAGCGCCGCGAAGAGGACGTGCAGAAAGAGCTGGGCCGGCTGCAGGCCGAGCTGGGTGCTATTTCCGACAAGAAAAACATCGAGAAGAACGAGGAGATCCAGAAGCTCCAGGAGCGCATGCAGGAGGAAATGCAGGAGAAGGACCGGACGCTGGCGGACCTGGCCGGCGAGAAGATGCGCGCCATCTCCGAGCTGCTGAAGGTAAAAGGTTTTGTGTCCAGGGTGCAGGCCGTCAACGCCGCCATGGACAAGGAGCGCGGCCAGCTGCGCCTGGAGAAGATGCAGCTTGCCCAGACCATGGCCGCCCAGATGGAGGATCTGAAGCGCTTTAAGATGGAGAGCGAGGCCGGCCGGGCCGCGGTGCAGGTGGAGGTGGAAAAAGCCCGCAACGAGCACGGCGCGCAGCTGGCACGCCTGCACCAGGAAGAGCTGGCCAGGCTAAACGCGGCCCACCAGAGCGACCTGGCCCGCATGACCGCCCAGGTCCAGTCCGATTTCGAGAATAAGACTTTCCAGCTGCGCGCTAAATACGACGCCGCTTCGGAAGAGGCGAAGATCGCCGTAAGGCGCCAGCTCGAGGACGATTACAGCCGCCAGATAAAAGAGCTGAAGGTGGCCCTGATGAGCGCCGAAGGCGCGCGCACTTCCGCGGAGCAGGAGAACCGTAAACTTTTCACCCAGCAGAAGGAACTCAGCGACAAGCTGTCCGCCCAGCAGCGGGAGTTCAGCGACAAGCTGTCCGCCCAGCAGCGGGAATTCAGCGACAGCGCCGCCAGGCTGGAGGCCGAGCGTAAAAAGCTGGAAGCCGGCGCGGCTACCCTGGCGGCCCAGAAGGCCGAAGCGGAAAAGCAGGCCAGGGAATTCTCCGCGGAACAGGCCGGCATGCGCGAAAAACTTTCCTCGCTCTCCGCCAGGAAAGCGGCTCTTGAAGGCGAGGTGGAGCAGCTTGGCGCCAACTTAAGGACCGAGAGCGAGAACCGCGCGCGCTTCGAATCCGAGATGCTTTTCCTGAAACAGAAGATCCAGCAGATGGAATTACACGACAGGGAAACCGCCGACGCTTTCGAAGCCGAGCGCGCCGGTTTTGAGGCGCAGCAGATCGCGGCCAGGGAGCAGCAGGCCCGCGACGCCGCCGCCCAGGCCGAACTCAATTCAAAACTGGAAAGCTATAAGGCCCTGGAAAAGTCTTTCGCCGACAGGCTCAAATGGGCCCTCAAAGGGTCTCCCAAAGAGTAAAGCGCCGGCACAGGCGGGCGGCCGCCTCCGCCCCGGGCAAACTACCGCGCGCCGGGCTTCCGCCGGTCAGCGCCGCCCCTTATTATCAATTTAGGTATAATTAACCAATGGTCAAACTTGAAAAACTCAACGGCGCCATGATAGTCGTCAACGCCGATATCATAGAAAGCATCGAGGCGACCCCTGATACCGTCATTAACCTGGCCACCGGCAACCGCTTCGTGGTGAAAAATTCCGTCGACGACGTGGTAGCCAGGGTCGTGGAGTACAAGAAGAAAGTTTATTCCGAGCAGAAATGCGTAAACCCCATAGCGGGGTTCGAGAGAAAATAAAAAGGCTTTCAGGATTACCGGGATAAAATATGGATATAGCAACTTTCAGCGGCATACTGGTGTTCCTCGGTTTCGTTTTCGCGGCCATCTTCATGGGCGGCGGCGGCCTGTCCGGGTTCAAGCCTTTCATCAATGTCGAGGCTTTCCTCATCGTCATGGGCGGCACTTTCTGCGCTATCCTGGTGAACTATCCGCTGAGCGCCGTGATCAAGGTGGGCAACGTGCTCAAGCAGGTGCTCACTTCCAAGGGCGAAGACACTTCGCGACTGGTTTCCACTTTCGTTTCGCTGTCGCAGAAGGCGAAAAAAGAGGGCTTCCTGGCGCTGGAGGTGGATGTTAAGGCCATCGACAACGATTTTCTGCGGCGCGGCGTGCAGCTGGTCATCGACGGGGCCGACCACGAATTCATCCGCAACATGCTCGAGACGGAGCTGGACTTCATCCGCGAACGCCACAAGGTGGGCCGGGAGATCTTCAACGCGCTGGGCACTTACGCCCCGGCTTTCGGCATCATCGGCACGGTGCTGGGCATGATCATGATGCTGTCGTCCATCGAGGACGTCGCCCAGGTGCCCAAGCTGATGGCCGTGGCGCTGGCCGCCGCTTTCTACGGCCTTGGCGCGGGCTACTGGCTGTTCCTGCCCATGGCCGGCAAGCTCAAGCACCGTTCCGAAGAAGAGCTTTTCGTAAAAGAGATCATCATCCGCGGCGTGCTGCTGCTGCAGAGCGGCTCCACGCCCAGCGTGGTGGAGGCCAACCTGAAGGCGTATCTGGAGCCTTCCAAGCGCATCACCGTGAAAAAAGAAACCAAGCCCGCGCCGGGCGCCGGCCCCGAAGCCGAGAACGGGCAGGCGGCGGTTTAACCGCGGCGGCACAGCTTAATTTATGCCTTTACGAGCCAGGAACATGATCTCGGAGGACGACCCCAGGGTGGCGCAGATCGGCCACCCGGCGCCGCCGTGGCTGATCAATTACGCCGACCTGATGACCGAGCTGGTCTGCTTCTTCGTCATTCTCTACGCCCTTTCCGCGGCCCTCAACAAGGATATGCAGAAAGCCAAAGAGGCTATAGACGAGATGATGAAAGAGGGGAAGATGCAGGGCGAAGTGAAGATGGACAAGGACGGCATGCGCATCAGTCTCGAAGAGCAGGGGCAGTTCGCTTTCTTCGAGAGCGGCAGCGCCGAGATCACCGGGGATATGGACAAAAAGCTCGACAAGCTGTCCGAGGTGCTGAAGCCCCTGTCCCTGAAGCACGATATCGTGGTGGAAGGGCACACCGACAATGTCCCGCTGGGCGCCAACGCCGCCAAACAATTTCCCACCAACTGGGAGCTGTCCACCGCCAGGGCCACCAGCGTGGTGAGGTATATGCTCAATTCCGGCTATCTCCCCAAGCGGATGTCCGCTATCGGTTACGGGGAGTTCCACCCCGTGGCGCCCAACGATAACGAGGAGAACCGGCGCAGGAACCGCAGGGTGGTGTTCTTTGTGAAATCCAATCCGTATCCGGACGCGCCCGCCGCGGTCAAGGCGCCCGCGCCCGCGGCGTCCGGTGCCGCGGCCGCCGCGCCTGCGGAGGCGGGATCGGCGGAAGCCGCCGCGCCCGCTGTTGCGGAGGGAGAACCGCCCGCGCCGGAACCGGCGGCGGAACCCACAGCCGGCGGTGAATAAAATGAAAACAATAGCCAGAACTTCTTTTTTACTTGCGCTGTGCCTGCCGCTGGCGGGCTGTTTTGGCGGTTTGAGGGCGCTGAAGGTTAATGATTTTACGGAGAAGCGCGTGGCCGACCTGACGCTGACCAAAAAGGTTTCGGGCAAGCGGGATTTCCTGTTCTTTTCCACCACCAAGCTGAGCGTGTTCCTTGACGGGGACATACAGGGCATCATAACGGATTACCAGGGCAATCCTATCGAGGGCGTTACGGTGAAGATAGTGCCGAACACTACAAAGCAGGGGGCTGACGGCGGGGACAGTTTCGCCATGGCAACCGAGGAGAACACGGCTTCGGTGATCAACTTTTCTTTTTCGCCGGGGATAACGGATTCGATGGGTTTGTACAAGATACATTTCTCTGTGCCGCTGGTGGACGATACTGTGGATATGCGGGGCAAGCTGGTTTACAACCCGGGCTGGGACCAGCAGAAGATAAACCTGGGTAAGGCTTATGAGCCGCAGCAGAAGGAGACGCCGTTCCGTCTTTATTACAATATGGATACGGGGTTTCTGGCTTTCGCGGAGGGCATCCGCAAGGTTACGGTGGAGGCGGTGGGCGAGGGCAAGGGCCGCATGCAGGCTTTGCCGGGCGGCCGGGCTCCGGCGCCTGTGCCGTCGGCGCAGCCGGCGGCGGCGCCCGCTGCTACGCAGGCTCCCGCGGCGGCCGGCAAGGCCGAAGAGGACCTTTTCAAGGGTTTCGATTTCGGGCAGTAATCGCCTTCGTTGAATTTTACGGCGGCCCGGTCAAAAGCCGGGCCGCTGTATTTTTGGGCGGGGAGAGTCGTGGGGGGTACGACGGGTTCGGGGGTGGCCGGCGTTTGGCTGCCCAAACACGGCGTCGGGCACACCGTGCCCGCGCCTCCCCACTCGGCCTCCGCGCTTACGCAAGCGTCGGCCTCCGTGAGGGTTTGTTCAACCAAGCGCCGGCCGCCCCCGCTGCTACTTTTTGTAAGATATAACAGGTCCAGGAGGCACTGTGTTTTTTAAAATAATTTTCTCATTATCCGCTTCATTTATATTCATTTCAAGCGCACATGCCGCTGAAGTCTCCAGCGCGGCGGTGGGGGATGAGGGGCAATGGGTTTATGTGGATACTACAGCTATTGTGTCTTTGCAGCATTTGAGCCATGAGGCTATTTTCGGGAAGTATGCCGGGGGCTATAACCTGCCGGTGCTCAAGGCTATTGATATTGTACAGGGGCATGCGCCGGAGGGGGGCGGGTATTTTACTGGGATATCGACCGTTCCGGCGGAGTCGCCTATCGGTTATGATCTGGATCTTTTCGGCAAGGCGCTGCTGGCGGCGCCGCGGTCTACCAGTTATTGCAGCGGTTCTACTTACGGGGTGCTGATAGAGGCGTTGAATCTTATCTTTCCCTACGGGGGCTCAAGTCTTTCTGCGGACAGGCTGGAATCTTTGCGGCTGCAGGAATTGAACGGGGGGCGGCGCGAGGACGGGGTGAAGTACTGGGGCAAGTGGAACGACGACGGGTGGGGCAGCAATTACGCGCTGGTGCAGTATTCGGGGATGGGGGAGGATATCGCTCCTGAGCTGGCGCGGCCCGGCGATTTTATGAATATTTCCTGGAAGTCCGGGCGGGGCCATTCGGTGGTTTTCCTGGGCTGGTACCGCAAGGACGGCGAGCGCGGCATGGTTTACTGGTCCAGCCAGAAGAACACCAACGGCTTCAGCGACGTGGTCTGCCCGCTTTCCAGCGTGGAAAGCGTAAGGATAGTCCGTCTTACGCGTCCTGAAAACCTCTTCACCTTCGACGTAAACAAACAAGTGAACCGGAAACTCCCCGGCGATGTGCTAAATTAAATAACAATAAAACTACCAGTCGCTAAGGGTTCGTGGCGGCCGGGGTTCTGCCCTGCGAAACCGGGCAGAGGGAACCCTTGCGTCGGTTCCCCCCGCCTTATGGAAATTATGGCGGGGCCCCCTTCCGCAACGGTTTCGCAGGGCAGAACCCCGGCCGCCCCTCCAACACAAAGGGTAAAAGGTTCCTGTTGCCTTTTTGTTCTTGGTAAATAGTCCAATTGTTAAGAACGTCCCCTTCGCTATTAACTGACATTCCGGTGGCAGCAGTTATTTATTAAAACACCGCCGCGGCGGTCTTTTCTGTTAATCATCGGCGCTACCGGCAGAGGCCGAGGCGGATATAAGGAACAATTATTTATGGGAGGCTTTCTCTTCTTCTTCCTTGATTGTGGCGATGTTGTTCTTTTCTGCTGTTGTTAATGAATCTGGCTGAAAAGCTGCGTTCAGTTTATACCATGTCACTTTTTCAAATATTTTGCGCCAAATATCAACCTTGAATGGGTATCCATGCCGTGCAAATATTTCATTCCGCATGAGAGATGTTTCTAATAGAGACAGTTTTGTCAGGGATTGTATTGTGTCATGATCGACGGATATTCCTAGCAAATTGTAAGCGGGTATTCGGGGATATATCTTTTTAGGGTGTTTAAATTGACGCGATGGATCATAGCTTTTATTCGAAAGGAACGTTGCAATGTCTTGGATGGCTTCCCCTTCTTCCGCGGGAGTCAAGTGGATATCCGTAGGCGCAATAATACTATCATTATCAAACCAATAAACCTGATTAATTCTCGGCAGGTTCTTCCCCGTCACGATAATCGATTTTAAAGAAACATCTTTTGGCGGAATACTTTCAAAACGCAGCCAGACTTCACTAAGGTAAAATCTGTCGATAACCTTTTTTGTGGAGTATCTTGCGCCACTTTCCGCGAGAAAGGTTACGTATATTTCGGCGAGGCCGCTTGAAAGGTTCATCCCCCCGGTTCTGTATATGGATTTAATTACTGTGGAGTGCGCCCCATCGGGTAGACAGTTAGAGGGCAGAGTTGTGTAGGGTTT
>DAOPZW010000111.1:0-10330 GCA_035353595.1 Elusimicrobiales bacterium
CAGGTCCGCGAAGAAATTCTCCAGCCCTTCGCCCATGAACAGTTTCCGCTGGCCGGCGGGCGCGCCGCCGGCATAGGAGCCCAGCCCCCCCACGAAAATTTTAACGTAGTCCCGGATCTCGCCGCGGATTATGCAGCCCAGCAGGCGCAGTTCTTCGCAGATGGTGCCGGTAAGGGCCGGGGACTTGTCGCCGCTGAGCACTTTGGCCAGGTCGGCGCGCACGCGGTTGAGCGGGGAGGACTGCAGCGCCGGGTCGCAGAGCTTGCCCAGGCTGATCTTGGGGATGCTGAAGCGGATATAGCGCTGGCAGGAATTGTAGAAACTGTCCTTGGTGTAATTGTGCGGGCCTATGTTCAGCGCGCGCGGGATGAAGAAATAAGTCTCCACCGCGTAGGAGCTGCGCGCGGATTCGTCCAGGTCCAGGTCCAGCTTGATCTCGAACCGGTGCCGGTCGTGCAGTTTAATGCGGGAATCGAGGATATCGCTTTGGTCTTCAATCATAATAGCGGCTTGCGGCTACGCGCCTCCCTTACTTGTCGGGGTGGAACTTGTCGTGCGCCCTTTTAACGTCGCCCTTGTCGATGTGGGCGTAGATCTGCGTGGTGTTGAGGCTGGTGTGCCCCAGCATTTCCTGCACCGAGCGCAGGTCGGCCCCGCCCTGCACCAGGTGGCTGGCGAAGGTGTGGCGGAATAAATGCGGGTGCGGCTTTATCTCCACCCCCGCCGCTTTGCCCAGCGCCACGATATCTTTCCACATCATCACGCGGCTGAGTTTTTTTCCGTCGCGGTTCAAAAAAAGTTCGGCCGCGACTTCCCGCCCGCCGAACTTCATTTCCCTGGCGGCCAGATAGTCTTTAAGCCGGGCCAGCGCGGCCGGGTTCACCGGCACCAGGCGCTCTTTGGAGCCCTTGCCGAAAACCCGCAGCCAGCCCTGCTGGAAATTAACGGATTCCAGCCGCAGCCCCAGCAGTTCCGAAACCCGTATGCCCGAGGCGTAGAACAGTTCCACGGCGGCCGCCGCCCGCGCGCCGGCATAGCTTTTGCCGGCCGGGTAGGCCAGCAATTGCTCCATATCGCGGCGGTTTAAAAAGCGGGGTATCTTGCGCGGCAGCCGGGGCGCCCTGAAGTTGGCCGTGGGGTCCTTGTGCGTTTTCCCTTCCAGCCGCTGGTAGCGGTAGAAAGCCCGGATGGCCTCAGTCTTGCGGAAGATGGAGGCGGGGCCCAGCTTGCGTTCTTTCTTTAAAGACCAGAGGTATTCTTCGAGGAATTGCGCCTCGGCCAGTTCCGGGGAGGTTTTACGCTTTTCGCAGTAGGCCAGAAAAGCGGCCACATCCCCGGTATAGGCCAGGCAGGTATTGCGCGACAGCCCGCGCTCCAGCGCCAGGTGGCGCTGGAAATCAGCCGCCAGCGGGAGCATGTTTATTTCTTCGCCGCCTTTTCCTTGCGCTCGGCTTTTTCGGCCGCTCTTTCCGCGGCTTTTTCTTCCGCCTTCGCGTCGTTAGCGGCGTTGGCGGCAGCCGTGGGCTTAAGCCCGGGCAACAGGAACCTGTTCCGGAGCTCTTTTTCTATTTCCGCGGCCTTGTCCTTGTTCTGCTTAAGGTAGATCTTGGCGTTCTCGCGGCCCTGGCCCATGCGGTCGCCGTTGTAGATGAACCAGGAGCCGCTCTTTTCCAGCAGGCCGGTCTCTACGCCCATGTCCAGCAGGCAGCCCTCGGCGGAAATGCCTTCGCCGTTGACCATTTCGAACTCGGCCTGGCGGTAGGGGGGCGCCACTTTGTTCTTTACCACTTTCACGCGGATGCGGGCGCCGGTCACCACATCGCCGGCCTTGATGGTCTCTATCTTGCGTATGTCCATGCGCACCGAGGCGTAGAACTTCAGCGCCAGGCCGCCCGGGGTGGTTTCCGGGTTGCCGAACATCACGCCTATCTTGTGGCGCAGCTGGTTGATGAAGATGATGGAGGTTTTGCTGGAGGACACGATGGAGGTGAGCTTGCGCAGCGCCTGGCTCATCAGCCTGGCCTGCAGGCCCACGTGCGTGTCGCCCATCTCGCCTTCGATCTCGGCCTTGGGGACCAGCGCGGCCACCGAGTCTATCACTATAATGTCCACCGCGCCGGAGCGCACCAGCTTTTCGGTGATCTCCAGCGCCTGCTCGCCGGAGTCCGGCTGCGAGATCAGCAGATTGTCCACGTCCACGCCCAGCTTCTGCGCGTACACGGGGTCCAGCGCGTGCTCGGCGTCTATGAAAGCCGCCAGGCCGCCTTTTTTCTGCGCCTCGGCCACCACGTGCAGCGTCAGTGTGGTCTTGCCGGAGGCTTCAGGCCCGTAAATTTCCATGATGCGCCCGCGCGGCAGGCCGCCTACGCCCAGCGCCAGGTCCAGGCTCAGCGCGCCGGTGGGGATCACCTCTATCTTCATGCGGGCGCTGCGGTCGCCCATCTTCATGATGGCTTCCTTGCCGAAGCTCTTCTCTATCTGCGCCAGCGCCACTTCCAGCGCCTTGTTCTTTTCGTCTTGTCCCATATGTAAAACCTCCGTAGCTAAATTTTCCTATGTTTAGTTTACATTACCAACCCGACAAAGGTGTGTCGGGTTGCCGGGGCTGTTTTTTTTGCCCGGCAGGGCTCTGCCCGCAGTATTATGTTAACCTTCTTACATTATAAGAAAAAACGGCCAAGGCGCGTAATATACGCCTTGGCCGCAGCGGGCCCGCCGGGAGGCTTAGCGCGCGTTCATCGTGAACTGCTTTATCACCTTGTCGCTGCTGCCGCGGAAGTAAATTTCCAGCTGCCAGATCAGGAGCTTCTGGCCCATGAAATTGTCATTGTAATCGCTGCGCCCGTCCCAGAATACCTGGTTCTCGCCCTTGGCGGTATTGCCGTCCATTTCTTTGAGCACTTTGCCGTAAGCGTTGTAGACGGTGATATGCACCTGGTCGGCCGGCTGGATCAGGGTGTAGGTGAGCGTGGTGCCGTTGCCCTGCTGGAAGGGGTTGGGGTAATTGCCGGCGGTTTCCACCACGCCGAATACCGCGTCGCCCTGCAGGGCGGCCATTATCGAAACTATGGTGGCGACATACTGCTTATTGTCCGCAGCCGCGTCCACCGTGCCGGTTATGCCGTCCCGGGAGGAGAGGAGCTCTAAGCCCGCTTCGGAAACGGCGTAGCGCTGGCCGCGGATGCCGCCCTTTATCAGCAAATTAACCGGGGTGACGGCGCCGTTGGCGCCGGCGAAAGAGCCGGTTACTTTATAGTTGATGGTATAGCGTTTCACCAGCAGTTTGGTGGCGCCGGCTTCATAGGTGAAATCCTGGCTCAGCTGGTTGCGGGTAAGGCTGCCGGTGAAGTTGGCCTGGTCCACCCAGCCGGAGAAGCTGAAGTCGCCGTCGAAATCGCGGTAGCCGCTGATCTGCACGTTCTGGGTGAAATCGCCGAGGGAGAAGCCGGAGCGGCTGTAATTGCTGATGCGGAAATCGAGCCGCGCGCTGACCGCTTTCATGGCGGGCGCGGAGGGCTGCGTTATTTCCTGTTTGTCCTGGGGAAGCTGCGAAAGGGCGGAATCGCCCGCTATTGCCGTCGTTGAACCAAATACCAGTATAGCCGCGAAGAAAGATAAACCTTTGTGCATGCCGCCTCCTTAGAACCCTGCTATTACAATAATAGTATAAGGGTTCCTTCAGCAGCGGAACAGAGCCTAAAGGCCATAAAAAAGATGGGCCTTTTGGTCTTGGCGGTGCGCAGAGCGGCCGCTGCAAGTCAGCCGGCTGTTTTCCGGACCACCACGTCCACGCGCCTGTTGTCGGCGCTCTCGGGGGCAGCGGGGTTGTCCGCGCCGAGGCCTTCAGGCGTGAGCCGCAACGGGGCGATGCCGGAATCTACCAGGTAAGCGCGGACGCTCTCGGCCCTGGCCCTGGACAGGGCGACTTTATCCGCCGCGGTTTCGCTGAGATCCGCGTAACCCCTGATCACGATCGCGTTCCTGGAATAGGTTTTCAGGAAGACGGTTATTTTACGCAGGGCAGGCAGCGCTTCCCCGGGGATGCGCGCCTCGCCCGGGCGGAAGGCGATATTCCCGCCCAGGCTGATCACCAGCCCCTCGGGCGCATAGTTGAATTTCAATTCGCGCGCCGAAAGCTGCGCTATTTCAGGCGGGGTAAAAAGGCTGAAGGTGACGCTCCTCGAAGCGTGGGGGATCTTATCCGGGCCCATCCAGGCCAGCCTCGCGCTGTAAAAACCGCTGGGCAGCGGCTCGCCGTCTTCGGACAGGCCGTACCAGGGCAGCACGTCCCCGGGAAGCCTGCCCTTGCCCTGCACAAAACTTACCTTGTGCCCGCCCTGGTCCAGGATCTGGAGCTGCCAGGCCCGGAATTCGCCCAGCGCCTGCGTATCTACCGGGGTAAGCCCGCCGAAATCCGGATCTTCGCTGAGTACGGAAAATCTGACCGGCGGCTCGTCCAGGTCGGGCGAAGGGGTGAGCTTTTCCATGGCCACCAGCGCCAATTGCCTGGCGCCGGGCCCGAACAAGGCGGTATGCGTTACGCTCACATGCAGCAGGATCAGAACGGCCGATAGTACCGGCGCCAGCGACAACTTTGTGAAATGTTTATTCATAAAGGCCCGAACCTTTGCCCTTTAGGGGAAAAGCGGTATCTTTGCCGTGCGGACGTCTGCCGTCCCGCGCCGGCAGCCGGCGCTGGCGGTGTTGCGTATATTGTGTGCCCCGGCCCCTGTCCTCGTTGCCCGCGGCGTATCGTTATGCCAAATACATGGCACAGCCCGGTCCTGGCTAAGGCCGGACCGGACGACTCGCCGCGCGGAACTTGATGTAAGACTCCCCTGCACACATTGTAATTTACGGCGGCGCGGGAAACAATAGCTCAAAAGGGTTAGACAAGGATACGGCGGGCGGGCTGTCGGCCGGAACAGAAAGCCGGCGCTTCTGTTTTTGTAGAATATGGGTTCACGGCGGCAAACGCCGGAGGCTTCCGGGCGAGGATAATATGGCAGAAATAAAAACCGGTCCCGTTTCCGCTTTGAACATAAAAGGGCTGGCCAAGAGCTTCGGCCCCAAGCGCGCGGTCGACGCCCTCGATCTGGCCATCCCGGCCGGGGAATTCCACGCGCTGCTCGGGCCCAACGGCGCGGGCAAAACCACTACGCTGCGCATGGTGGCCGGCCTGCTGCGCAGCGACGCCGGCTCGGTCTCCATCTTCGGGCACGATATCGCCCTGAACGCCACGGCCGCCAAGCAGGTCACCGCTTTCCTGCCCGACGACCCGCTGCTGTACGGTAAGCTGACGCCGCTGGAATACCTGGAATTCGTGGCCGGCCTCTGGGCCATGCCCGCCGGCGCCGCCGGCGCGCGGGCCCGGGAGCTGCTGGAATGGCTGGAGCTGTGGGGCAACCGGAACGAATACGCGGAGGGTTTCTCGCGCGGCATGCGGCAGAAGCTGGCGCTGGCCGGGGCGATGATACACGAGCCGAAGCTGCTCATCCTCGACGAGCCGCTGACCGGCCTGGACGCGCGCGCCGCGCGGTCGGTGAAAGACATGCTGGCGGATTATGTGGGGCGCGGCAATACGGTGGTGCTCACCACCCACATCCTGGAGATCGCCGAGCGGCTGGCCGAGCGCATCAGCATAATCTTCGGCGGGCGCATCATAGCCCAGGGCACGCTGGACGAGCTGCGCTCCCGGGCCGGCTCGGCCCCGGGCGCCGGCGGCGCCACGCTGGAAGATGTCTTTCTGCAGCTCACGGAGCCGGCGTGAACGCCCCCGGCGGCTGGCTGTGGCTGCTGCGGCATGAACTGCGCCTGAGCTGGCGCGGCGTGGGAGGCAGCCACACCGGGCTCATCGCTTTTGCGGGCGGGCTGCTGTGGGCCGGCATGCACTGGGGCGCGTGGACGGTGCTGCCGGGCGGCTCTAAGTTCCTGCCGCTGCTGCGGCAGATGCCTGTGCTGGCCGGGGGCCTGTACTGGCTGGGCGTGTCGCTGCTGGTCTCTCAGACCATCGTGCATACCGTCAACGCCCTGATCGGCCGCGGCGACCTGGACCTGTTATTGTCCTCGCCTCTGTCCCAGCGCAATATCTTTTTGATACGCGGCCTCTCCATAGCCTTAAGCGCCTGCCTGCTGCCGGCTTTCGCGCTGCTGCCGGTGGCCCACGCCGGGCTGCTGCGCGGTTTCCCGGGGCTGCTGGCCATCTACCCGGTGGTGGCGGCCACGGGCCTGGGCAGCGCCGCGGCCGGCATGCTGCTCACCATAACGCTGCTGCGCCTGCTGGGCGCGCGGCGCGCCAGGACCGCCGCGCAGGTGCTGGCGGCTTTTATCGGCGTTATCTTTTTCCTGATCATGCAGGTCCCCAATTCCCTGCCGGCCGATACTAAACAGGCTTTGTTCGCCTGGGTGAAGACCTGGCTGCCGCACAGCGGGCTGCTCGGGCCGGGCAACCCGCTGTGGTGGCCGGTGCGCGCGGCGCTGGGCGAAGCGCTGCCGCTGCTGGCCGTTGCGGCCGCCGGCGCCGGCGGCTTCTGGCTGGTGGTCAGCCTTACCTACCGCCGCTTCATCACCGGCACGCAGGAAACCCTTACCGCGGGGCGCGCCGCTCCGGCGGCCGACGGCGGCGGCCGGCCCGTTTTCCGCGGCGGGCTGCTGCGGGTGCTGCTCTTTAAGGAATGGAAACTGGTGGCGCGGGACATGCAGGTGATCTCCCAGTCGCTGCTGCAGGTGCTGTACCTTATCCCGCTGCTGCTGATGGGCTATAAGTCCGGGCCGCATCAATTCCTGATCCCGGGGCTGGTGATGGCCACTTCCATGCTGGCCGGCAACCTGGCGTGGCTCACCGTCAACGCCGAGGACGCCCCGGAGCTGGTGGCCACCGCGCCGGTGCCCGTGGCGCGGGTGCTGTGGATAAAGGCCGCCGCCGCGGCCCTGCCGGTGCTGGCGGCGCTGCTGCCGCTGGCGGCCTGGTGGTCCGTGCGCGACGCGCGGGCCGCCGCCGCCCTGCTGCTGTGCGGCGCCGGGGGCATGGCTTGCGCCGCCGTGATACAGATCTGGAACCCTTGCGCGGCCAACCGCCGCGACCTGAAGAACCGGTACAAGCAGGGCGGGCCCGCCGGGTATATGGAATTGCTGAGCACCATGGCCTGGGCCGGTACGGCCGTCTGCCTGGGCGGCTACTTGCGCTGGCTGCCGCTGGCCGCCGCCGCCGTGGCCGCCGCCGTGCTGGCGGCGTGGCTGCTGGGCCGCGGCGCGCGCGCCGCCGTCTGGGGCTGAGCCCGCGGCGCTTGCCGCCGGGTTCAAAAAAATACCGGGGCTAGTCAGGCTTATGTCCTGAAACTCCGGTCGAAGAAAATAACAACATACTGTTTTGCTCCATTGGCCGCCGGGCAACCGCCCAGCGCGTACTTTTATTTGGGAACCATCTCTGGACGTAGGGATGATCAAACTCACTGGTGGCCATTAATTGGGGGATGTTTCCTGTGAAGCAATAAGTTTTATTTGTAAGATAAATATGTAGCTGATTCGAGGGGGATACAATGTCCGGTAAAGAAAAAATATTTGCTTTTGATATGGGCGTTGCCAGTCTGGGCATTTGTGTGCGCCAGGGGGAAGAAGTAAAACGTCTTGATTCCCTGATTATTCCGGCGGAGTATGCATCGACAAAAGATGCGGCTAATCGCCGCCGCATGATACGCACCCGTCTGGCCCATCATAAGCGGGAAGGTTGGTGGAAAAAATGCTGCTCCGAGTGCGGTATTGAAGTTTTAGAAACACTTCAGCCTATTTATGATAGTTCTGGAAAATTACTGCGGCATGTTCCAGACCCTCGGATGCTGCGAGAGTTTTCAGCCGCAGGCGATGACACGGTTTACAATTCCTCTCTATTGCGTATATCCTTGCTGCAGGGAAGAACATTGGAAAGCTGGCAGGTCTTTAAAGCCGTTTGGTCGGCAATACAGCATCGCGGTTTTTTATCAGCTGCCGAGTTGCCCTGGGCAAAGACAGCAAAAAGGAATCTGTCAGAAGAAGAGGCTGGTGCGGAAGAAGAGGGGGCAAAGGACCTGGAAGATGAAACCCGTAACGCCGTCGCGGCTGATGTGTATTTAAAGCGGCTCGCCACCTATTCCGAAGATTGTCGTTTTCCCTGTTATTACGAGGCGGAACGTATGGGGCTTTGGGATCCGCAGCATCCGCGCGATATAAAACTCAGGCATGAATTCCCCTCGCCTGAAGCTGCCAGGAACAAAGACGGGGTTAAAGTCGTAGCTTCGCGCCGGCTAATCGAGGCGGAGGTAAAACTTTTGCTCACGCAGGCGGCTAAGCAGTTCCCTAAACTCAAAGGGCGTGAGAACTATATTATGTACGGTGAGGCCGGTGTGGCTTTCCCATCCGTAGTTAAGCCGCAAGAGTGGCGGCATATCCGCGGCGGAGAAAAAGAAGCGGAGGGCATTCTGTCTCAGAAAACACCGCGTTTCGATAATCGCGCTGTTAACAAATGCTGTCTCATCCCAAGGCTTAATGTTTGTGCGGCTAAAGACGAGCTTAATAAAGAAGTCTTTTTCCTGCTTGCCTTAAAGAATATACGCTACTCGTTTGGCGATAAGCCCGATTGCGCCTTGGATCCGGCCCAGTTGAAAGAAATATATCTGGGGTTTGTTGAAAATTCCTGGCCGCAAGCCTTCCCGCTTACGGAAAACAAAAAGACTTTGGACTCCGCACAAGCGGCCTGGTGCAGCTTGCTGTTTCAGAAAGGTGTATGGAAAAAACAGTTTCATCTTACCGCTACGCAATGGCGCAAGTGGCTGGAAAATCGTATTGCCTGCGAGGTTAATCCTGCGCATCCTAAAATTCCCGCTCCGAAGATAGGCGGGCGGTCCTCATATTGCCGTCCGGCGTTACGATTGGTGAAAGAATTGTTGCTATCCGGTCAGGCTCCGTCTGATTTTTATAAGAGCAAGGTCGGCGAGGTAAACAACGAGGACTCGCGCAAGGGGCTTGTTAGAAGCGAGTATGACTTCTTGAAGAACATGGGGAATTCCTGGTATGCCATCCATATCCCGGACAACCGTCTTGCCGACGCGGAGCTGATCACCACCCCGTCCGTCCGCCAGCGGCGCATTGAGGAGATAATAAACGATGTCCGCAACCCGGTGGTACGGCATCGGCTGCATTACCTTGTAAGCCGGCTGCAAAGTATGAAAGATGCGCATGGAGAACCGGATAAGGTGTATTATGAATTCGTGCGCGAAGACTTCATGGGTGAAAAAGCGAAACGGGAATATGAAAAAAGAATAAGGGATAACCAGAAAGCCAGGGATATCGCGTTCAAAGAAGCGGAGCAGTTGGGGTTGAAAGGCGACGGCATACTGAAAATGCGTCTCTATCGTGAGCAGTGCGGCGTGGATTATTATGAGGCCGGTGAGAACGAAAAAATTGCCGAGACAGAAATCGCTTCCTGTGAAATTGACCATATAGTGCCAAGGTCTATGAGGGGGCCCGACGCGTTTTATAACCTTATCCTTACTCGCTATGCGAATAACCAGGCAAAAAAGGAAAGAACCCCGTTCCAATGGCTGGGGAATACGCCGGCATGGGATAAATTGGCCGAAAAGATAGGGCGGAACTCCTGCGATCTTTCCTCTCGGAAACAACGGTTGTTGCTTTCCGCTAAGCCGGAAGAACTGGTGGAAAAATACACGGCACTTGCTGAAACGGCTTATATCGCTAAATTGGCGCAGAAAATAACTGCGCTCTATTTCGGCTGGCCTGAAGGCGTGCGTGGAACACATAAACGCATTTTTGTCTCCAACGGCGCGCAAACGGCGCGGGTGAGGCGCCGCTATAAACTGGACCGTCTTTTACATGCGGATATCTCCAGTGATGAGGAATTCGCAAAACTTGTGCGGGAAGGAAAGCTCGATAAGAAAAATCGTGGCAATCACCGCCACCATGCCTTGGATGCGCTCGTTATCTCCATGGAGGCGGACCTGGAGAATAACAAAGAGACGGGCGATTTCAGCTTGCCCGCATGGTTCCATGCGGGGTTCGCCCAAAAGCATTTAGATACGGTGGTTCCAACTAATGTTAAGTTCCAGAAGCCGTTAATCGCCCAAACCATTTACGGCCTGCGCAAAGCCGCAGTTGGTGAGGATGGATATGTGGCAATAAGTACGGCTAAAACAAGCGCAACAAAACCTACCCGTCTTGAGGATTGGGCTAAGCTCAAACTGGCTGACGCTAAAAAACGGGTTCACGATATTTATAGTGAGCAGATGGACTGCGCCCTGTTCGGTAGACAGTCTGAGCCCGTTTTTGTGTAGGGCTTGAC
>DAOPZW010000112.1:0-10277 GCA_035353595.1 Elusimicrobiales bacterium
CACTCCCCACTCAGGCTCGGCGCTTACGCAAGCCTCGCCTTCCGTGAGGGTTTGCGCCACCAAATCCCGGCCACCCCTCCGAACACAAACATTGATTGCGTATCACCGGAGGGCAGGGCGGGGAATTGCCCTGCTCCCGCGTTGCGGAAGTGAGGACCGGCTTTAGAGCGAGGCATAATTATGCCTCGCGTCCGGTCCGCAAGGGCGGAGGCGGTTTTTTGCGTAAGCAAAACCGCCGAGCCGGGGCCGCGCAAAACCGCTATGCGGTTTATGCGTGGCGCCCCGCCATAATTTCCCTGGGCGGGGGGAACCGACGCAAGGGTTCCCTCTTCCGGGTGAGCAGGGCAATTCCCCGCCCTGCCCGGACTGGGGACCTTAGACTCCAATCCCTATTTCAGGTTCCGGGCGAAGTATTCAAAGGCTTTGGCGAACGGCTCGGGGGGGGCGCTCAGGACGCCGGCCCCGACCTGGCCCACGCCGGCGTTCTTGTGCGCCACGCCGGTGTCGATGAACGGCAGTATGCCGGTCCTGGCCGCCTTGATGACGTCTATGCCGGTGGGCGTACCCCGGAAATCGAGGTAAGGGATCTTGTACACGTTATTTTCCCCGGCGGTAATTTCGTACATGGTCAGGGTGTAATTCATCGCGTCCGCCGCGCAGCCGCCGACGAACTGCACGATAGCCGGCGCCGCCGCGATGGCGAAGCCGCCCAGCCCGTTGGTCTCGGTGATGGCGGAGTCCCCGATATCGGGATTGGCGTCAGCCTTAGTATAGCCCGGGAAATAAAGCGCGTCGGGCACCGGGGCGGGACCGGTAAACCACCGGCCGCCGGTACCGGACAACTGCACGCCGAAGTCCGTGCCGTTGCGGGCCATAACCACGACAAGGCTTGAATCCTTTACGCCGCGCCCCGCGTCCAGCGAAGCCTTGCTTAACGCCATCGACAGGTTCAGGAAGAAATGATCGTTGCCGTTGATGAATTCCAGCGCTTTGGCCGCAACCTCCGCATCGCGGCAGGTCTTTATCACGGCGGGCGCTATCGCCCGGTAGAACAGGGAGGTGCCGGCGCGGTTGCGGTTGTGCACCTCGTCGCCCATATGCAGCGCCTGCGCCACCATGGTCTTCAGGTCGATGCGGCCTAAAAGCTCGATGGCCGCCTTCAGCGTCGGGTAGAGCGCGGTCTCCATCCATTTAAGCCGGTCGATCACCTCGGGAGAATAGGCGCCGTAGCGCAGCACCTTGCCCAAACCTTCGTTCTGCGTGGCGTAGGCGTAGTTGCCCGCCGCCTCGTTCTTTACGATAAAAACAGGCATGGAGGCCGAGATGATGCCGGCCATCGGCCCGACCGCGCTGTGCTCGTGGCAGGGCGAGTACTTAATTTTGCCCGAAGCCGCCAGCTTTTCAGCCTCGGCCGGGTTCGCGGCCATGCCCTCGTACATCAGGGCCGCCATTATGCCTCCGCGCATGGGGCCGCACATCCGAGCCCAGGTTACGGGGGGGCCGGCGTGCAGGATAAGGTCCCGCCGCATCCCCGGCACTACGTCCAGGGCCCTGCCCATGCCGACCAGCGCGGGCTGGGCCGCCAGTATGCGCTCCAGTGCCCGCTTATTCGCTTTATCGATACGGGCCGAATACTTTTTAGCCCGGGAGAACAACTCCGTCTCGCCGGACAGCGGCGGCTTGAATTGAGCCTGCACGTTCTTAACCCCGGCGTCAGTAAGCCCCTGCCGGAAAGATTCCAGGCCTATATTTATCACCTTGAGCTCGCTTTCAAATAGTTTCATAAGTTATTCTCCGTATGCAACAACTGCGGCCGCGAAGAAGCGCGAATTGCGGCGTGCTTTTTTTTTGCGCCGTATTTTGCGGGCGCAGGGCTCAGCGCTTCTTCGCGCCCTGCCGTATTATCTCGCCGGCCAGCCTGCACGCCGCGGCGTTGGAAGGCATGACCAGCACCCCGGCCGCCTCAAGGCCCTTAACGACTTTCGACCGCACCTGCGGGTCGGTTTCGGTGCCGGTCACCGAAGCGACCACGGATAATTCCCTGTTGCGGACGAAAGCTTCAACGATTGACGGCACGATATCCTCCAGCGGCTGCAGGTTCGAGCCGTAGCCCAGGACCAGGTCGAGCAGCAGGACGGATACCTCCGGCTTCGCCGCTTCCGAAACTATCATTTTGTTGCGCAGCGCGAAGTCGATCATGGGATGAGGCCGGCCCACGGTAAATTCGTCCTCGCCCAGGTCTATGACCGCGTGGCCGCTGAGTTTAAGGGAATCCTTCAGCTTAAATTTCTTATCCAGCGGGGCGTTCGAGAGCACCGGGCCGGTAAACTCCGGCAGGATCACCTGCGCTTCGCTGACGAACGTTCCACCCGAGAAAAGCCCGCGCAGGCAGGAAGACTTCTTTTTCCGGGCGGCTTCTTTTTTCGCCAGCTCGCCGGCTTTCAGGTTCATGTCATAAATTATTTCACGGGCCTTGAGCAGTTTCCAGCCTTTACCCAGGCAGGCGGCCTTGAGCGCGGCTTCCTCAAGGGTTTTTGCGGGGTAGAAGTCTTCTTTGATCTTTTCTTTCATCTCGCCGCCAAGGAAAACGGCCACCACCGGCTTTGTGATTTTTTTGATCTCCGCGGAGATCTTCTTCAAGACCTGCGGATGCGGCGGCTTCGAAACTATCAGCAGCACCGCGGTGGCCGGATCGGCCGCCAGCAGCTTAAGCCCCTGGATAAGCGTCAGCGCGCCCACTTCCAGTTTCACGTCGCGCCCGCCCGTCCCGATGGCCTGGGAGATCCCGGCGCCCTCGTTGGAAATAAGCGTGGTCACTTCCTGGAGGCCGGTGCCCGAAGCGGCGACGACGCCGATATTGCCCCGCTGCACGGAATTGGCGAAAGCGACGGGCGCTCCGTTGATTATGGCCGTGCCGCAGTCCGGTCCCATCAGCAGCAGCCCTTTCTTTACCGCGGTTTTCTTCAGCGCTATTTCCGTTTCCACCGGGATATTGTCGGAAAAAAGCATGACATTGAGGTCTTTCTCCAGACACTCGGCGGCCAGCCGCCCCGCAAAGCGACCCGCTACCGAGATAACGGCCAGGTTCGCGCCGCCGAGAACCTTTACCGCGTCGTCCAGACCGGCGGCCTTTCTGCCGCCGCCGAAGGAACCCGACGCGGGTTTTTTATTGAGCAGTTCGTCGGCGGCCTTAAAGGCGGCTTCGGCCGCGGCGGGCGTGCGGGCACTGACCGCGATGGCCAGATCGCTGTCGCCGGCTTTCAGGATCTCCGGCGTCAGCAGGCCGGAAGCCTTGATTATCCCTTTGTTCTCTTTAGTCGCCATGACGACAGCGGAATCAATAACGCCTTCCAGGGAGTTAAGTTTTTTCGCCACCTGCATCAACGCCACGGAATCGTAGTACGCGCCTTTTTTTATAATTGTTTTTATCATATTTTCTCCTGCTGCAAATCCTCAGGACTCATTTAATGCGTCCCGTACGGCAAAAAGCAATCCCGCGCAAAAATCAGCGCCGGAAGTGTGGCCGCTTTCCAGGGCCTCCGCGGCAGCGGCAGCCAGCTCCCCGGCGCCGCCGGCGGAAAGGGCGCTCATCAACCGGCGCACTTTAGCGTTCACCTTTCCCTCATAGGAGGCCCGGATAAAAGCGTTGGAAATAAGGTTAGTCCCTTCCGCGTGCTTATAAACTTCCTCTATACGGGCCCTGGTGTCAAAGCGCAGGGTGCGCAGCGCGTAATTAAAGCCGGCCAGCAGCCCGCTTATAAAATCGTCGCCGGAAGGGGTCAGCCCGAAACCGAGCCCGCGCATGATCTTTACGCCGCGGGGGTAATCGCCGCCTTTAAAATAACTAACGGCTTTCTTGAAGCGGGCCAGCATCAGTTTTTCAAAAACGCGCGAAAAACTTTTTTCAAGAGCGGCATCAAAAATGAAAGCGAGGCTTTTCGGCTGGGCCCGGCGCACAAGTATGGCGGCCAGCGCGGCCGCGTTCACCTGCACCGTTTCCGGCTCCGGCGAGGCGGGGGGGATATCGGAAGCATAGAGCGCGCCGGGCTCTTTGCGCAGGCGGTTCTCATCCAGGTAAAAATAGAAACGCGAAGCGCGCAGGCGCCGGGCGCCGGCGGGAAGCTGCTTGATGACCAGGTTGAGCGGCCCGGCCCCCGTGCGGGGCGGGACCAGCGAAACGATGAGCTTTCCTTTGCGGAAATTGATCGCGTTGGCAAAGGCGGAGTGAAGGCGGTAATCGCCGTCCGGGATACTGTCGCCGTAAGAAAGTAAATCCATATTTTAATGCTTGCGAAGAAAACCGGGTCGGGCCGCCTCGAGCAATTGCCCTCCGGCAGGGGGATAGCTGCAGTTGCGGCACGGCCGGAGCCCGGCAAAACCTTCATCGAGGCGGGGCTTGCGCAGGGTCCGGCCCGAATTAAGCCGGCCACCTTGCGGCCGGGCGCGTGGTGCGGCCCGGTCCCTCCCACCCCCTACTGCCAGGGGAAATTCTTCCTCTCGCCGATGAACGGGAACCGCTCCCTGCTCTTGGCCACCAGCGCTTTGTCCAGCGGGGCTTCGGCGATAAAAATACCCTCCGCCGTGCCGCAGTCCAGCACCACTTTTCCCAGCGGGTCATAGCACATGGAATTGCCGGAATACTCGATCTTGCCTTCCGGGCCGAGGCGGTCCACGCCTATGCAGTACGCCTGGTTCTCGACGGCGCGCGCCCGCAGCAGCGTCATCCACTGCTCCGCGCGGCGCATGGGCCAGGCGGCTATCACGACATACACATCGACATCCTTGGCCTTGTTCCAAAAAAGGTACGGGAAGCGCAGGTCAAAACAGACCGCGGGCATAACGCGCAGGCCTTCCAGCTCGAAAACCTCCTGCTTTTGACCGGGGTTGTAGTGCTTATCTTCCCCGCCGAAGGCGTAGAGATGTATCTTGGAATAGGTGTTGACCTTATTGCCTTTGCGGTCCAGCGTTATCAGGTTGTTGTAGCCTTTCTCCACCCCGCCGTACGAGATATTGATATTATTTTCCGCCGCCAGACCCGCGAAGAAAGCGTGATCCTCGTCGGTCAGCTCGGACACAGCGGTATTCATGGTAAAACCGCTGAGCGTCATTTCGGAGAAGACCAGCCAGTCTATTTCCTTGGCGCATTTGCAGCGGCTGAGCAGGCTGCTGATCGTACGCTTATTGGCCTCCTTATCCTCCCACTTGATGTCATACTGGCACAGAGCTATTTTCATAATTTACTCCTGGTAAAAGAACCGCCGGGCCCGTTTATTTTTTAGCGGCTTTCACAGCCAGGGCCACTTTTTCTTTCGTCACCGGCATGGATTTTATGCGCACGCCCAGCGCGTCGGCCACCGCATTGGCTATCAGCGGGGCGCACGGGATCATCGTATGTTCGCCCACGCCCCGGGCGCCGAAAGGCCCGTCGGGCTGGGCCACTTCGATGATGATCGGCACGACCTGATCGGGCATATCCATCGCCGTCGGGATCTTGTAGTCCGAAAAGTTAGGGTTCAGCAGGCGGCCCTTGTCGCTGTAGCGCATGTCCTCGTAGAGCACCGTGGCGAAGCCCTGCATCAGGCCTCCGACGATCTGGCCCCTGACGAGGTCGGGGTTGATGGCCTTGCCGCAGTCCACGGCCAGCGCCACTTTCCTTATTTTCATCTTGCCGGTTTCCCGGTCCACTTCCAGGATGACGCCGGCCGAGCCCGTAGTGTAATGCACGTTGGGATGGCCGCCCTGGCCGGTCTCCGGGTCGCTGATAGCGGAAGCGAACTCGGGCATGAAGACGCCGGAGCCCATGATGGGCCCGCCCTTGAAAGTATGGTCGTCGGCCTGTATGCCGTCGATGACGAAGTCGGAAAAGCGCAGCGAGAAGCCGGGCTTGGTGCGGCACTTCACGCATTCGCCCTCAAGATACAGTGTGCTCTTGTCCAGGCAGTACACGCGCTGCACCAGGTCGAAGATGCGCTCCTTCGCTTCCAGCGCGGCGCGCTTGACGGCGTTGCCGCAGCCCCAGGTAACGTGCGAACCGACGGTCTGCCACTCGTACGGGTTGCGGTCGGTGTCGGGCGTTTCCACGCGGATGCGGGCTACGGGCACGCTCAGCACCTCGGAGGCGATCTGCGCCATCACGGTAAGCAGGCCCTGCCCCATGTCCATGCCGGAGACCAGGATGTTGAGACTGCCGTCCTCGTTGAATTTCAGGAAGGCGCTGGAGCTGGCGTTGGGGGGCATGGCCGGGGATTTCCAGAAGCAGACCTGCGCCTTGCCGATGACCTTCCGCGGGTCCCTGGATTTTTCTTTAACGCCCCAGCGGATCTCCTTCTCTACGCGCTCTATGGCCTCGCGGATGCCCGTGGGGTTCATATGCGCGCCGTAAGGCAGCGTGTCGCCTTCCTTGATAACGTTGAGTTTGCGCAACGCCACCGGGTCGAGCCCCAGTTCCTGCGCCATCCGGTTGATATGAGATTCGAGGCCGAACAGGAACTCGGAATAGCCGAAGCCGCGGTAGGCGCCGCAGGGCGGCAGGTTGGTATAGGTGCACATCGAGTCTATGCTGATATTGTCGACGCGGTAAGGCCCGCTGGCCGACAGGCCGGCCGCGTTGACGACGTTGGCGCCGTATTCCACGAAGGCGCCGGCGTCCCAGTGCAGCTTGAAGTCCAGCGCGGTGATCTTCCCCGCCTTGGTCATACCCATCTTTATCTTCGCGGTCACGCCCAGGCGCTGGTAGGTGTTGTAGAACTCCTGCGCGCGGCTCCACAGCAGCTTGACCGGCCGGCCCGGCACGGCGATGGCCAGCGCGGCGGCGATGATCTCCATCGTTACGCCGGCCTTGCCGCCGAAACCGCCGCCGATGTAGGTGCTGATGACGCGCACGTCCTTGTGGCCGAGCCCGAAAGCCTTGAGCGTTTCGGCGAACACGTGGCGCTGGGTGAAAGGGGACTGGGACGAAGTCCACATCGTGAGCCGGCCGGAGGCGTCGAACAGGCCGATGGCGGAATGCGGCTCGATGGCGCAGTGGGCGTAGCGCGGAACGGTATAAGTATCCTCCAGGACCAGGTCGGCCTCTTTGAAACCTTTGGCCAGGTCGCCCTTGCGGATCTTGCGCCAGTGCGCGATGTTGGTGCCGGGCTTGGGGAAGAACCACGGCACGTGGGTATAGCTGGCCAGGTCCGGGTGCACGAGGGGGGAATCCTTCTCCAGCGCCTTAACGGCGTCCATCACAGCGGGCAGCTCCTCGTATACCACCTTCACCAGGGCGGCGGCGCGCTGGGCCGTCTTCGGGTCCGTGGCGACGACGGCCGCCACCTGCTCCCCGACGAAGCGCACCACGTCTTTGGCGAAGATATAGCGGTCGTTCATGTACAGGCCGAACTTGTGCGTGAAGTTGCGGCCGGTCACCACCTTCACCACGCCGCGCACCCGCTCGGCGGCTGAAGTATCTATGGAAATTATTTTAGCGTGGGCGTGGGGACTCTCTACCAGCGCGGCGTAGAGCAGGCCCGGGCCGAATTCCAGGTCGTCGGTGTACTTGGCCGCGCCCCGGATCTTCTCCCAGCCGTCTATGCGCGGCACGCTGTGGCCTACCGCGGTGAGCCCTTCCGCGGCCTTGGTCGCCTTTACGCTTTTCCTGGGTTTGGCTATAAGTTTCTGAAGGTCCATATTTACCTCTCGATCTGCATCCGGAGAACTGTCAGTCGCGACGGGCGCGCGTTTTCGTTTCCTGCCGGCCGCGGCCGCGGCTGCGGCGCGGCTGGAACTCGCCGACATTACTTCCCTTTTACCGTCTCTTCGATGGCCGCCACTATCGGCTCATAGCCGGTGCAGCGGCAGAGGTTGCCGGCTATGGCTTCCTTGATGTCGTGGGAGGAAGGCCTTGAATTCTTTTCAAGGAGTTCGGTAGCCGACAGGATAACGCCCGGCGCGCAGAAGCCGCACTGGAAAGCGTTCTTCTCGTGGAATTTTCTCTGCAGCTTCTGCGTCCACTTGCGGGTATTGGCGCCCTCGAGGGTAACTATTTCGGCGCCGTCCGCTTCCACCGCCAGCGCCAGGCAGGAGCGCACCGTTTTCCCGTCGATCAGAACGGTGCAGGTCCCGCAGTCGCCGCGGTCGCAGCCTACCTTGGGGCTTTTGATGCCGAGCTTATTGCGCAGCACGTCCAGCAGCACGTCGCTGGGCTCTACGTGCAGGGAAACTTTCTCGCCGTTCAGGCTAAAATGGATATGGTGTGATTTCATAAAGGCTCCTTAACAAATATTCTCCGTCCCGTATTTGGAACCTTTTTTGAACAGCCGCGCGACGGCGCTTTCCAGCGCCCGGCCCAGCATTATCTGCGCCATATGCAGGCGGTATTCCTTCGAAGAACGGATATCGCCGATGGGGGAGAGCTCTTCGAGCAGCGCAGCTTTAGCCTTGGCGAGCACCTTTTCCCCGAGCTTATTGCCGTTGAGCGCGGCCTCGGTTCTGGGACAGCGGGCGGGCACGGGGCCCAGGGCGCAGAAAGCCACCCGGTAAGTATTGTCGGCCAGCGCCAGCGCGGCGATACCGCCCTGCGCCAGGTCTTCTCCCTCGTAGCGCGAAAGTTTCATATAGCAGGCGCCGTGCTTTTTCTCCGGGAGCTTCAGCTCAACGGCGGTCACTATTTCCTCCGGCAGCAGGGCGGTCTTCTTGGGCCCGGTGAACCATTCGCCGATCGGGATCCGGCGCGCGCCTTTGACGCTCAGGGTAAGGACCTCCGCGTCGTACACGGCCAGCGCCGGAGCTGAGTCCGCCGACGGCACGGCTGAGCAGATATTGCCGGCCAGGGTGGCGCGGTTGCGGACCCCGGTAGAAGCGACCGTCAGCGAGGCTTCCCACAGAAGGGGGAACTTCGCTTTTACCCGGGCGGATCCGATAAGTTCGGAGAAAGTCACCCGGGCGCCTATGCGCAGCACGCCGCCCTTCAGTGCCAGGCCGGAGAGTTCCTCCAGCGCCTTTATATCCACCACCACTTCGGGGCGGGCGAGATTTTCCTTGAGGTGCACGATGAGGTCCGTGCCGCCGGCCAGGGCCCGGGCTTTTTCCCTGTAAAGCGAAAAGACATGGAGGGCTTCATCCATGTCCTTGGGCTTCACGTATTCGAATTCGGCAGTTATAGGCATATTTCCTCCGGAACAATCGGGAATCGTGGATCGAGGATCATGGACCGGGGATCCGGATTTACCCGATTCCCGGCGCCAAATCCCCGATCCTCGATCTTTTACGCGGTCCAGGCTACCACGCGGCCCATCGCGGACTCGAGTTCTATGCCCTTGAGCGGGAAGAAACCGAGCCAGCAGCGCTTATTGGAAAGCTTGTCGATCTCGCCGCCGACGTTCTCGGCGTGCACCAGGCGCTTGGGGAACAGCTTCAGGTGCATCACCTGGTAGTAGGTCTCCTGGGGGAACAGCTCGTCCCATTTCTTGCCGTAATTCTGCTCCAGCTTTTTTTCCGCCTCGATGAAGAGCTTCGGATGCCAGTTGCGGATGATGGTGTTCATCGGGTGGTCGGCGCTGCCGCAGTCCACGCCTATCCATTTGAACTTCATGTCCAAAGCCCACTTGTGGAAGCGCGGTCCCGGGCCGGGGTGTTTGCAGAAATAGCGCACTTCGTCGCAGGTGCCCTTTTCGTACCAGGCGTATTTGTGGTAGCCGGTATTTATTATCAGGATGTCGCCTTTGCGGATATCGGCGCGCTTCATCAGGAGTTCAGGCTCATAAAGGTCGTAATCGCCCACGTCCTTGGAAATATCAACAACGACCGCATTGCCTACCCATTCCTTCATCGGCACTTCGCCGATGGTGCGGCCGGCGCTGTAAAAGTGTATCTCGCCGTCCATGTGGGTGCCCACGTGGTTGGAGGTGGTCATGATCTGGCCGTTAGCGCCCTGGCCCATATGGGCGCCGGCGATGCGCTTGAAATACTGCAGCTGCAGGGGCATGTAGCTGGGCCACGGGGGAGTGTGGATGCTCAGCGGCTGGGTAAGGTCGTACATTTTGGCCTTTTCCATGAACTTCATAAAATCAGCGGGTTTCATTGAGGAAGCCTCCATTGGGACGTGGAATACCTACAAGAAAATTCTAACAAATGCAGGGGGGGAAATAAAGGCTAAAAGAACGGAGTGTCCGGTTCTTTAATCGGACTGGCGCGGATATAGTTTTTTTGCGCAGTCCGGGCAGAGGCCGTGGGTGAGGTTCGCCTCGGGGAGATGGCGCTTTATATAAATTTCGACATTTTCCCACTGGTCGTCCGCG
>DAOPZW010000113.1:0-10199 GCA_035353595.1 Elusimicrobiales bacterium
TTTTCTTTCCTGGCCGCCAACGGGGCGGGCATCTGCACCTCCCTGGACGGGCCGGCTTCCCTGCATGACGCCAACCGGCTTTACGCCGGCGGTTCCTCCTATAAAAAAGCGGCGTACTGGCTGAAAAAAGCGCCAGCCGCCCGCGGCGGAAAAAAGCGGGACTCCCTGCCCTCCGCGCTGATGACCACCACCAGGCTGTCCCTGGGGCGCCACAAAGAGATAGTGGACACTTACCGCGCGCTGGGCCTGGGCGGCATTTTCCTGAGGCCGCTTTCCCCTATAGGCTACGCGGGCTCCGTCTGGCGGGAGATCGGCTACGAACCAGGGGAGTACGCCGCGTTCTACCGCTCGGCGCTGGACTATATCATCGGGCTGAACCTGCGCGGGGAATTCTTCGTCGAGCGCAACGCCGCGCTGCTGGCCCGCAAGGCGCTTAAGAAAGAGGACCCGAATTTCCTGGACCTGCGCTCGCCCTGCGGCGCCGCCACGGGCCAGCTCGCCTACAACTGGGACGGCGGGGTGTATACCTGCGACGAGGGCCGCATGGCCGGCGGGGGACAGGACGATTTTTTCAGGCTCGGCAGCGTCCATAAGAACACCTACGCGGAAATAATAGGGGCCCCCGCCGCCAGGGTGTGCGCCATGGCTTCCTGCCTTGAGAACCAGCCTTTGTGCGCGCGCTGCGCGTGGAAGCCCTGGTGCGGGGTCTGCCCGGTGCACAATTATGAAACCCAGGGTTCGCCCTGGGGCAATATCGCCGCCGGAGACTGGTGCCGCATCCAGAAAGGTGTTTTCGCCGCGGTCTTCGGGGCCCTGTCCAGGCCCGCGGGCAGGAAGGTGATAGAGAGCTGGCTGCAATGAAGTGCCGGTCCGGGGAGCGCTGCTCGGTTTGCTGATATATGCCCGATATAGCTTTTTGGAACAAGTGCGACAACAAGTGCGTAATGTGCACCAACGATCCTTCTTTTGCCCGGCAGGACAGCGCCCAGTACCGGCTTAAGGGCCAGATAAAGAAGATGGAAAGCTACCTGGCGGGCAACGCGGTCTACGCCAAGAACGACGGGAAGGCGAATTTCCTCAGCCTTACGGGGGGAGAGCCCACGCTGCACCCCGATATCTTTAAGCTGCTCACCTACTTCAGGCGCCGCCTTCCCGGGACGGGCATAACCCTGCTGTCCAACGGCCGCCGGTTCTCGGACGCCGCCTTCACCGCCGCGTTCCTGAAGGCGGCCAAGCCGCCGTTCGCGGTGGTTCTCCCCGTGCACGGGCCCGATGCCCGGACGCACGACGCTATCACGGGGGTGCGCGGGAGTTTTTCCCGGACGCTGGCCGGTCTTAAGAACCTGTTCTCCATGCGTTCCGGCCAGGCCATAGAAATACGGCTGGTGCTGCACAGGAAAAACATTTCGCATTTCGCCGGCCTCCTCGAATTCCTTCTCGAGACCTTTCCCGACACTTCCGCTTATAAAGTGTCCGCCATTCATTACGAAATAGAGGGGATGTCTCAAAGGAACCACCGCTCGCTGGCGCTGAGCCTTTCCGCTTCCGCGGCGGCGATCGGCGCGAGCGCCGCCCTGGTGAAAAGATTCGCCGCTTTCCGGCTCTACCATTTTCCGCTTTGCGTGGTAAGGAAGGAACTGCGCGCGCTGTGCCGGGTAACGCTGCCGCTCGAGGACCGGGTCTACCCCGCGGCCAAATGCGGGCGCTGCGCGCTGAGGAGAAAATGCCTCGGGCTGATGGCCGAGTACCGGAAAAAGTTCGGGGACGCGGAGCTTAAGCCCGTGCGGAGGCGCGGATGAGGCTCCTTTCGCTCGCCCTGCTGGCCGGCTTCGGGGCCTGGGCCGCGGCCGTGGTCAGCGGCGACATGGCCACCAGCAAGATCCCGAATAAAAAGATCCTGCTGGGGCTCAAGCTCCTGCTGTCCGGGCTGTGCGCCCATCTTTTCCTGACCTACATGGGCTACCGGGGCGCGTACCAGGTTTTCCTGCGCTGGGAATTCTACCCGCTGTACGCGCAGCACCTCGCCTGGTCGGCGCTGGCCGGCGTGGTGCTGTGGTACGCGGAGATCTGGCCGGCCGGCGACGCCAAGTTCTTCATGCTGGTCTCGGCGTTCCTGCCGCTGATCGTGCCCGAGATCCCTAATTTTCCGGATAATCTTTTCATAAGCCTGCTGGTAAATATCTTCGTGCTGGCTTCCGTATTCGCCATCGCCAGGTACCTCTCTTCGGAGGTGCATACCGTTACGCCGGCCGATTCCGTCAGCACCATCTGGGCGGAGATGAAGGAAAGGGCCGCGTCCATGTTCTCGGTGAAGAACCGGGCCGGCGCGCTGGCCTATCCTTTTAACCTTACTTTCCTGTTCATCATGCAGCAGGTGACCACGCAGGAAGTCAGGGGGGAAGTCGGCCGCTTCCTCGGACGCCCGGACATTTTCTATCTCTTTCTTTTCCTGCTCTGGGATAAGGTGGGGGCGTCTTTCCGGAGCCAGCGGTGGATGCGCGTGACGATGTGCTGCTACGTGGCCTACTTTTTCGCGGGCTATTTCTTTTTTTACGCGCATATGGCGGAGATCGTGATAGCGGCCATTACCAACGTGTTCAAATTCAGCCTGCTGCTGTTCTTCGGACGCTATGTGCTGTGCTTCCTCATGGAAAGAAAAGACCTGGCCTACGTTACGGCGCAGGAGCTGGTCCCGGGGATGGTCCTCTCGGCCGCCGAACAGGCCAAGCTCAGCCCGAACTCGGTCTTTGACGGCGCTTTCGACGATTCATTCCGCGACGGGCTGGACGAGGAGCAGCTGGCGCTGCTCAGGGACTGGCTTAAAAAACTCCCGCGGGAGAGCGCCAAGGTCGAGATCGTCAGGGGCCGGCCTTTCGCCCTCTGGATCGGGGTGGGCGCCGCCCTCTCCCTGCTGCTGAGCCGGAATTTCGCGCAATTGCTCAAATGAAAAAGAAAGTCGGCAAAAGGCTTAAGGTGGTGGTCATCACCGGCTACTCCTGCAGCAACAACTGCGTTTTCTGCATTGACGCCGACAAACGCCTGCTGCGGGAAAAAACCACCGCGGAACTGGTGAGCGAGATCTACCAGGCCCGGAAGAAAGGGGCCGAAGTGCTCGAGCTGATCGGCGGGGAAGCCACGATCCGGCCGGATTTCGCCCGCGTGGTCTCGCTGGCGAAGAAAATAGGCGTCCCGGACGTGGTCTGCGCCACCAACGGGCGCGTGTTCGCGGACCCGGACCGGGCGCGCGAGATAGTCGGGGCGGGCATAGACGCGCTCATCTTTTCGGTCCACGGCGCGTCCCCCGCGGTGCATGACGCCCTGACGCGCAGCCCGGGCAGTTTCCGGCAACTGGAGCGCGGCCTGGCGAACCTGAAAAAACTCGGGTTTAAGAACGTCAACGGGAACACTACCGTGGTAAAAGGCAATATGGGCCGGCTGGGCGAGATAGCGAAGTTCTATCTGCGCCATCAGGTCCGCAACGTCGAGTATATTTTCGTGGACCCTAACTACGGGGGCGCGAAGAACGACTTCCGGGGGATAGTGCCGCGCATTTCAGAGGCCGCGCCTTTCATGCGGCGCGCCCTCGCGGCCGGGCTCAGGGGCGGCATGGACCAATGGAAGGCGCGCTACGTGCCGCTGTGCCATTTTAAAGGCTATGAAAAGCAGATAAGCGAGACCAACGAGCGGTCCCTTTTCCGCGCCGAGCACTGGGCGCCGGATTTCCGCAACGGCGACGCCATCGGCTCGCGGGCGGAGGTGGGCAGGAAAAAACCGGCCCGCTGCCGCGGCTGCCGCCTGTATGCCGACTGCGAAGGGATCTGGGTGGAGTATCTTAAACACTACGGGGACGCGGAACTGAGGCCGGTGAAATAAATGCGCAAGCCCAACCACCTGGTGATATATCTGAGCGGGCTGTGCAACCTGGCCTGCGCCTATTGTTACGCCGGGTTTAAAGGGCGGCCGGTCAGCCGCGCCAGGCTTGTAAAAGGGCTCGACGCCTTTTTCGCCGCCGGCGCGCGGGCGCCGAAAATAACCTTTCTGGGCGGCGAGCCCTGCCTGCACCCCGCGCTGCTCAAAGCGGCCGTGGCGCATGTGCGGCGCAGGGGCGGCGAAGGAATTCCGGTGCGGCTCTTTTCCAACGGCACGCTGCTCACCCGCTCCCTGCGCGCTTTCCTTGAAAGGCGCGGGGTAAAGATCGTGCTGAGCCTTGACGGCCCGCGCCGCGAGAACGACCGCCTGCGGCGTTTCAGGGCGGGGGGCGGCTCCGTGTATGACGCCGCGGCCGTGAACTGGCCGGGGCCGGAGAAGCCCGCGGTGAGCCTGGTGGTCACCCCGGACAACGCCGCCCGGCTGCCTGAGAACGTCGACGCTTTGCTGGCGGAAGGTTTCAAAAGCCTGGCCTGGGCTCCGGACCTGTTCGCGCGCTGGGAGCCCCGCTCCCTGCGCGAGCTGAAGGCCGCGACGTTGAAGGTCAAGGCCGCCTACTTCAGGCGCATACGGAGCGGCGCCGGGGCGTATGAAATAGCGAACATCTACGAAATGCTGGACCTCGTACGCAAAAAAAGGACGGCGCTGCCTCCCTGCTCCAGCATAACGCTGGGGCCGGACGGGTTTTTTTATCCCTGCGACAAGATCTTTTCCGGAGGGCTGGCGGGCCTCGAAAGCTTAAGGATAGGGGCCGGCGGCGAGGGCCGGGAGAAATTCTTCGGGCGCGCGGCCGCCGCGGGCTGCCGTTCGAACCAGGCGATGTGCGCCGTAGCGCCCTGGGCGCTGCGGACTTTTCCCGGCGCCGCGGGGGCGGAGCGCGCCCCGGAACCGCGCGGGCAGGCGCAGGTGCGCGCCCTGGTCTCCGGCTGGCTGCGCGGCATGGCGCGGCAAGGCCTGGAATTCCCCGCTTTCCGCCGGGTTCACGGGGTGAAACGCCCATGAAAGGACGCTGCGCCGGCAAAAGCGGGAGGCTGCGTATCAACGTCGGGGTAAATACCCTGGCCGAGGCGGAATATTTCCTGAACAGGGGAGCGGATGAGATCTACTGCGGCTATTCGGGCGTGCCCAGCCACTTCAGCGGGCGCCCGCCTTTCTCGTCGGCGGAGGAGCTCGCCGCGGCGATCCGGCTGGCCCATAAGACCGGCAGCCGGGTTTATGTGGCGGCCAACGAGGTGCATTGCCGCGGCGCGGGGGAGGTTATCGCCCAACTTAAAAAACTTGCGGCCGCGGGCGTGGACGGCTTTATAGTAAAAGACCTGGAAACGCTGGCCCTGCTGCGGAGTTCCGGGATAAGCCTGGATTGCCACCTGAGCACGCTGGCGCTGTGCTTCAACAGCCGCGTTCTGGAGTTCTACGGCGGGCTGGGCATTTCCCGCTGCGTGATCCCGGAACACCTGCCGCCGGGCGAGGCGGGCGCCCTGCTGCGCAATCCTTACGGGGTTGAAACGGAATTCTTTTTCCTGCCGCGGTACATGTGCGTGAATATCGACGGGATATGCCTGCTCTGCGATTCCCGCTTCTGTCTCGGGCAGGGCGACACCAAGCTGTGCCAGTCCCGGCTGGACCTGGCCGGCGGCGGCGAATACTCCATGCCGGTCCTCACCCCCCGGCAAAGGCTGGGCTGTTTTTACGATTACGCCCGCGGCGCCGACGTCCTGAAGCTTGACCGGACTTCGGATTTTGACCTGCGCAAGGAGATGTTCGGCGCGGCCCTGGAGATGCTGCGGCTGGTCCGCCTGCATCGCACCCGGCCCGGTTTTTTAAAAGCGGCGCAGGCCGCGTCCCTGGAACTGGCCCGGCGCACCCTGGGTCCCCGGAGCGGTCCGAAATGAAACAAAAGATCGAAACTGCCCTCTCGATTACCCCGTCCGCCCTGCGGGCCCGGCCGCCCGCCGCTCTCGGCCGGTTCGACCTGGTGTACCTGGGCGGAGAGTCCTGCCCGCATCTGTTGCCGGGCCCGGACGACGTTCGCCGCGCCCTGCGCGCCGGCGCGCGGGGGGTCGTCATCGTTTCTTCGATACTTACGGAGCGGCACCTGGCCCCTTTGGTGCGGCTGGTGGGCGGAGTGATCCGGGATTCCGGCGAGGCCGAGGTTTCGGTAAACGACGTGGGGGCCCTGCACCTGCTGGCGAAAAAGTACGGGGCCCGGGTCAAGTTCTCGCTGGGACGGCTCATAAGCCGGGATTTTCTTAAGATGAGCCCGGATTTCCTGCGCTCTTTGTGCGAGCGCTACCGCATCCGCATTATCGAAACCAACGACGTGCGCAGCGCCTCGGAGTGTATCCGGGCCGGCACCAGCCCCATCGCTTTTCATCACCCGCTGCAGCTGCTGTCCGTTACGCACGTCTGTCCCTTCGCCGGGCCGATACCGGCCGTCTGCTCCCGCCCCTGCGGCGACAGGATCATGCGGCTGCGGCATCCCAAACTGGGGGGGCGGGAACTTTTTCTCAGGCATAACGAGTATCTCATGCCGGCCGCGCCTGGCCCGCTGCCGGCCGCGCAGCGCCTTATCCTTACTTTTTGCGCCGGCGCAAAGTCCGGAAAACAAGGGCGCAGCTGAGCGGAGCCGCCTCCTTTGCCGGCCGTTCTCCGCCGCCGCGCGGCGGGGCCTGCGCCGGGGGCATTTTGTATAATATCGGGAGAATCCGTGAGCCGCAGCGCCCTTAAGACTGCCCCGTCCCGGACCCGCCAGGGGAGGCTGGAGCAGCGGCCGCCGGGCGGCGGCCTGAGCCCCGCGCGGGAAAAACATGGATAAAAACACGGAGCTGTTAAAAAACATCTTTGCCGGAGTGGACGGCGGCAGGATGCCGTACGAACAGACCTTCTATCCTCCGCGCCAGGCCTGGGGCGCGCTGTCCCCGGAGAAAGTCCTGGCTCTCTGGCGGGAGCGGGCGGCCTCCGCCCCCGGTATCGATTCCCGGCTCTATATCCACTTCCCGTTCTGCGAGCGCATCTGCCGTTTTTGCGGCTTTAACGCCGTTAAGGTCCGCGACCAGGCGCAGGTGGAGCGTTACCTCGCGGCCCTGAAGAAAGAGATGCGGCTCGTCGCGGGCCGGGTGCGGGGCATGCGCTTCAACCAGCTGTGCATGGGCGGCGGCACGCCGTCGCTGCTCACTCCGCGGCAGCTCAGCGGCCTGTTCTCCGAGATCAACTCCTGCTTCGCCTTCAACAGGAGCGCGAAGGATTACGGCATCGAGATAGAATGCCATCCCGATTCCCTGACCTTTGAGAAGATCAGGGCGATGGCGAAATGCGGCATAACGCATGTGGCGCTGGGCATACAGAGCCTCGACGATAAAGTGCTGGCGCTCAACGGCCGGACGCAGGATAACAGCCGGCTCAGCGGGCTCTACAAATGCATAAAAGACAGCGGGATCCCTTACACGGCGGTGGAAATGCTGTGCGGGCTGAAGGGGCAGACCGAAGGCAGTTTCCTGAAAGATATCGCGACGATGGTCAAATGGCGCCCGAACAGGATCTTCCTGTTCGATTTCCAGCCTTGCAGCAGGACCAGCATAACCGGGGGGGAAGGGGACGCGCACGGCATAAACGTGCACAGGATGTGGAACAAGGCCGCGGACCTGACCAAGAAGGCCGGCTATGAGATGAAGGGGCATTTCGCCACTTTGGACCAGGGCGGCCGGCTCTGGCCGGACTCTTTTGACAATACCATGAACGGCGAAAGCATTGTGGGCCTGGGCATCGGTTCCATTTCTCATGTCTTCGGGGCTTGCCGCTACCAGAACACGGTGAATTTAGCCGACTACCTTTCAAAAGCGGAGTCGGGCGTCCTGCCGGTGGCGGTCGGGGTTGAATTGTCCCGGGACGACAGCATGCGCTACCACGTACTTGACTGCCTTACCAGCGCCAGCGGCAGCCTGGACCCGGCGGAGTTCAGGCAGATCTTCGGGCGCAGCCTCGACAGCGTTTTTAAAAAAGAGCTGGACTGCCTGCTGGGGCTGAAGGTGCTGGCGCGGATCCGGGATTCTTATTACGTCTGCGACCGGGTAAGCGCCCCTTTCGAATTGAAACGGGCCTTTTATTCGAAAGCCGTGATAGCCGCCCTGAAGGCGAGGCCGGCCGCCGCGGAGATGTTCCAGTCTTCCAATCCCAGGCTGAGCGTTCCGGCGGGCGGCAAGAACAGCTTTGCCGCCGTTAACCTGTCCTCCGGCGATGGCGCCGCTTTCGCCCGGGCGCTGGTGGCGGCCCGCGGCGGCGGGTTGAACAGGCTGGCGCTGCTTGTAGATGAAAAAAGCCTGCCCAAAGCCGGGACCTATGCGCAAGCCGCCGCGCGCTATGCGTTTGACCAGCTGCGGCTGGTCTATTCCTCCGATGAGCCGGCCCCGCTGGCGGCGGCCGCGCACCCGCGCTTCTCGGGGGTTTATGCGGTATGCGCCGAGAATAAGTTCGGCTCCTTCCTGAAAAAATGGCGGCCGGAATTCAGCGCCCTGAAAACTAAAGGTATTGCGGCGGGGCTGGTCTACGCGCTGCATAAAGGTAATGCCGCCGGCTTGCCGGCGGCCCTGGACTGGGCCGCCGCCGGCGGCCTGGCCGAATTTATGGTGCTGCAGCCTTGCCTCGGGGACCCGGCTCTCATGGCCCGCATAGGCGGGGCCCGGAACGTGCTGCCGGTGGCGGCGGCCCTGGGCCTGATAGCCCCGCTGCGCCCCGGGAAAGGAAAGATCCGCCTGACTTTAAACCACCTGCCGGTATGCTCAAAAGAACATTCCGGCGTCAAGAAATACTGGGCGCAGTCGGAGATCCAGGATATCTGCGGAGACAGGAAGATAAAAACCGACGCCTGCCTTAACTGTATCGGCGGGGAGGATTGCGGCGGCCTGGACGTTTCATATATCAAGCGTTTCGGCTGACGCTGACGGCGGCGCCCGCCCCGGGCCGCGGCCCCGCCGGGCGCATAAGCTCCGCCGCGCGGATGCGGGAACCGTTTTAAGCTGGAATAAAACTATGGCGCAGGCTAACGAAAAGAAGTGCTATGAACTTATCCTGAACTATAACTGCAACGCGCGCTGCGCCTTCTGTTCCCAGGGCTCCTTCGATAAATCCCTCAACGCCGATTTCAAGGCGGTCTCCGCCGGCATCTACGGCGCCTACAAAGCGGGCTACCGCAAACTGGGGCTGACCGGCGGGGAACCGCTGGTGAACCCCTGCCTGCTGAAGGCGGTGTCGCTGGCCAAGTCCGTGGGGTTCAGGTTCATACGGCTGCAGACCAACGGGATAAAGCTGGAAGATCCGGCCCTCTGCCGGAAGTTGGTGCGGGCCGGCCTGACCTTCTGCAAATTTTCGATGGTTTCCGACAGGCCGGCGGAGCACGACCGGCTGGTGGGCGTGCCCGGCGCGCACCGCCGGGCCGTGCGCGGGGTTGAAAACCTGCGCAAGCTTAAGATACGCCTGGGAAATAATATCCTGGTGAACCGCCTCAACTACAGGCGCCTGCCGGAAATAATCGCCGGCCTGCTGAAGCTGGGCATCACCAACTTCGTCGTCATCTACCCGGTATATACGGGTTCGATGGCCGGCAACACGAAAAAGCTGGGCGTCAGCCTGCCCGAATGCGGCAAATATTTCGCCGCGGCCGCGGAGCTTATGGAAAAGGCGGGCCTCTCTGGAGAGCTCCTTTTTTTGAACGTGCCCCCGTGTTTTCTGCCGGGCCGCGAGAGCCAGGCTGTCGGCCTGGGCCTTTTCAATACCGTGGTGACGGACCCGCTCGGGGCCAGGGTGAGCCTGGATGACAGCGCCGGCTCCGCGAAAGTGCGCGCCCCCGCCTGCGCCCGCTGTTCCCTGCGCGGCCGCTGCGGCGGCGTGGACGCCGGCTATGCGCGCGCCTTCGGATTTTCAGGGTTCAAAGCCGTGAAAAAAACGGCCCGGCCCGGCGCCGCGGCCGCGGCGGACCCGGCGCAGTTCTTTTCCGATAACGAACTTTGTCTGCTGGAGATCCTGCGGCGGGAAAAGCTCGCGTCCACGAAAAGGGTGCTGGCTTTGGCGAAGGAAATAGTGATCTGCCGCGACTGTTCCGACGGCAATTCCGTTATAAATGCCGCCCAGAGCCTTAAGAAAAAGGGGTTCGTCGAGAGCGTTTTCGCGCGCGGCCGGTACAGCTGGCGGCTTACGGAAAAAGCGGTGCTGGGCGGCCGGGCCTGAGGCACATTCAAGGCGCTAGTGCAACAAAACTGTTAAAGACCTCTGCCGGTGTC
>DAOPZW010000114.1:0-10018 GCA_035353595.1 Elusimicrobiales bacterium
TGATGCCCTATATTCCCGGCATAGGCGGGCATTTGCTGGCGGCGTGCATCATGTCGGCCATCGGCTCGGTGGTGATAGCCAAGATCCTGATACCCGAGACCGGCGAACCGAAAACGCGCGGCGAGCTGAAGATGCAGCTGGATCTGACGGACAAGAACATCATTGACGCGGCCGCCAACGGCGCCACCACCGGGCTGCAGATGGCCCTGAACGTGGGCGGCTGCCTGCTGGCCTTCATGGCCATGCTGGCCATGCTCAACTACCTTGTGGGCTATACCGGCAACCTGCTGTATTACCCGAACCTGTCGCTGGAAAAGATCTTCGGCTGGGTGCTTACGCCGGTGGCCTGGCTGATGGGCATACCCATGAGCGACGCGCCGCAGGTGGCCACCTGGATAGGGCAGAAGACGGTCTTGAACGAATTCATAGCCTATATGGACATGGCCAATGTGCTCAAGGTCAACCCGCTGGCCATGAGCCAGCGCTCGCTGATCATAGCCGCGCACGCGCTGTGCGGCTTCTCGAACTTCCTCTCCATCGCCATACAGATAGGCGGCATCGGCGCGCTGGCGCCGGAGCGCCGGTCCGATATAGCGCGGCTGGGCATGTACGCCGTGCTGTCGGGTTCGCTGGCCTGTTTCCTGAGCGCGGCCATTACGGGGTTCCTGCTGTAAAAAAAAGAAATGGGATTTAAGATCCTGGTAAATTCAACGTTCGGGGGCGGCGCCGAAATACAAGCGGCGCTGCTGGCCCGGGCGCTGAAGCCCGACGCTTTCCTGGTGCTGGACGGCCCGCCCGGCGGCGTGGCGCAGCCGCTGGCGCAGTGGTGCAGCGGTTTGCCGGGGGCGCTTAAAACCCTGTTATTGCGGCATTACGCCCGGCGCCTGGCGGCCCAGACCGGGCCCGGCGACACGGTGCTGTCCTTCATGCAGCGCTCCAATTTTGTGAACGTGCTGGCCGCGCGCAGCAACGGCCACCGGGCCGTTATCTGCGAAGTGACCCAGCCTTCCCGCGAGTTCACCGGGCTGCGCGGGAAAATAATAAAACCCCTGATCAGCCGGCTCTACCCCGAGGCGGCGCTGACGCTGGCCAACTCCAAAGGCAATGCGCGCGACCTGGAGGAGAACTTCGGTTTTGCGCCGGGAAAGATAAAAGTGATCTACAACGCCTGCGATATTGCCGGCGTGCGCGCGCAGGCCGCCCTGTTCCCCGACGGCACTTACGGCGAGATTTTCAAGCGGCCGGTGATAATTACCAGCGGCCGCCTTACCGCGGCCAAGGCGCACTGGCGGCTGCTGCGCATCTTCGCCGAGGTAAAAAAAGGCAAACCCGACGCGGCACTGGTGCTGCTGGGCGAAGGCGAACTGCGCCAGCAATTGCTGGGCCTGTGCGCCGCCCTGGGGCTGAAAGCTTACGACGCCAAGGGCGCGGCGCCCATGACCGGCAAGGAAGACGTCTTCTTCGCCGGCTTCCAGGAGCATCCTTATAAATTTTTCTCCCGCGCCAAGGTGTTCGCGTTCACGTCGCTGTGGGAAGGGCTGCCCAACGCGGTGATAGAGGCGCTGGCCTGCGGGCTGCCAGTTATTTCCTCCGACTGCCGCTCGGGCCCCAGGGAACTGCTGGCCCCCGGCACGGATTTCGCCGCGGCCGCCGTGATGCCGGAGGAAACAGCCACGGGCCTGCTGATGCCGCCTTTCAAGGTTACCCCCCCTGAATTCGACACCGAGACCGACGGCCGCGAGAAGCTGTGGGCCGAAAAGATATTGGAATTGCTGGCCGACGCCCCCCGCCTGGCCAAACTGCGCCGCGCCTGCGAAGACCGCGCCGAAGCCTTCTCCCTCCCCAAAAAAACCGCCGAGTGGCATTCCCTTTTAAGGGGACAGGCTACTTAATTATTTTTTTGCTTAATTACGGGGACAGTATACTTAATTATTTCCTGCCGCTTTCTTTGGTGAAGCGGCGCTTTTTTTTATCTTTGGCGACAGTGGCAGGGGTTTCAAGGATTATTTCGGAAAGCCTGGACCAGGCGCCGGGGCCGGTATTATCGGCGCCCATCAGGCGCATGTAGTAAGGGGTGTCGCGGTCTATGGGCAGGCCGGCTACGGTAAAGGTTTCGGTGGCGGTGAACACGTCCACCAGCGGCGGCATGAAGTTTTTAGTGCGCGAGATCTGCAGGCGATAATATTTGAAAGCCGGATCCCTGGGCCAGCTGACCGCGCTGCGCCGGAACTTGGCGGAGGGCGGCAGGGCAGGCGCGGCGGTCTTTGTTCTGGCCGCGGGCCTTGCTACGGAAAAGGAATAAGTTTCAGAGAAGGCCCCGTCCTTCTGCAGGCCGTTATTGAGGACCAGCAGGCCGGCCACGCGCCAGTAATAAACCCCGTCGGTCCAGAAGGGCGTGTACACGTCGAAGCTGTTGCCCGCCAGCGTGGTATCCAGCGCTATCATGTTGAAATCAGAGTCGAGGCCTATCTGCAGGCGGTAGGAGACGGCCTTCATCACTTCGTTCCAGCGCAGGATAAGTTTTGTATCCCCCTCCTGGTTCACCTTGTGGGAAATAACGACGGGGGCGGCGGGCGGGTCTTCCTGGAAATGCTTGTTCCACGAATTGGCGGCCAGCACGGCGGTGGCGTTGAGCCTGAAGAAGCCGGAGAGGTCGTCCACCTTTTCGCGGTAAACTTTTACGCCGTACCTTTTCCCCAGTTCGGCGTCCAGGGCGTCGGGGATATGCCCGATAAAGGCGTAAGGCGGGAACGATTCGGTAAGGCGGGCCCCGTTCTTATTAAGGAAATCCTGGAAGCGCTGGTCGAAAGCGGTTTTTTCGGAAGGGGCCAGCAGCAGGGCGTTGGCGGGAGACTCGTCGGCGGCCCGCGCCGGGCAGGCCGGCGCCGCGGCCAGCAGTGCCGCCGCAGCCAAAGAATAAAAGCGTGTTCTCATAAACCCTCAGCGAATTATACTATATAGCCGCGTTTTGTATAATAAAACAATGGAAGAAAAGAGCGTAACCGTAAGCGAAGACTGCGTTGAAGCGGAACTGGTGCACGAAGGCGGCGAGGAGCCCCGGCAGGACGAACCCCGGGCCGAGCCCGTTGCCCCGCCCGCGCCGGCCGGCTTCTTCGGGCGCATCAAGCGGTTCCTGGGCGTTGCGCTGCTGCTGCTGGCGCTGGGGCTGCTCATCATAGGCGCGCTGCTTACTTCCACCGTTATCGGCGCCATTGTGGGCATACCGCTGCTCCTGATAGGGGCAGCATTGCTGGCCATGGCCTTCAAATTACTGGCCGGCGAGCTAAGCCGCGGCTTCGTCTTCCGGAAATTCCCCTAGCAGCACCTGTTCCAATTCCAGTTCCACGCCCGTCTTCGCCTTAACTTCGGCGCGCACTTTTTGCATAAGCCCGAAGATGTCGGAGGCGGACGCATTGCCCGCGTTAACAATAAAACCGGCGTGCTTGGAGGAAACCTGGGCCCCGCCCAGGCGCAGGCCCTTTAAGCCGGCGGCGTCTATCAGACGGGAGGCGTAATCGCCGGGAGGCCTTTTGAACACGCTGCCCGCCGAAGGCAGGTCCAGCGGCTGCTTGGCGGCGCGCGCGGCCAGCACGCGGGCCCTTTCGGCCAGCAGGGCGGCGGGCTCAGCCGCTTCAAAATTAAATACGGCGCCCAGCACCACAAGGCCGTCGAGGCCGGGCACCCGGCGGTAGCCGTGCGGCAGTGAATTTTTTTCCAGAACCACTATTTTGCCGGCGGGGTCCTGGGCCTCTACGCTGACCAGGCGGTCGAAGGTTTCCTGCCCGAAGGCGCCGGCGTTCATGTGCACGGCGCCGCCCACGCTGCCGGGGATGCCGGATGTTTTCTCAAAACCCGCCAGGCCCTTTTCCGCCGTGAGCCGGGCCAATTCGTCCCAGGCCACGCCGGCCCCGGCCTTTACGGTATGTCCGGAAAATTCAAGAGCGTCCAGGCGCCCGGTGAGCGCTACCACGCCCGCAAAACCGAGATCGCTCACCAGCACATTGGAGCCGCGGCCCAGCACCGCCAGCGGCAGCGAATGCCGGCGGCAGCAGGCCGCCAGCCAGGCCAGGCCTGCCGCGTCGGCCGGCTTTACCAGCGCGGCCGCCTTTCCCCCCGCCTGGTACGTGGTGAAAGCGCGCGCGCTTTCATTGAACAGGCAGAAAGGTCCGAATTTTTCGGCCAGCTCGCGCAAAACTCCGGGCGGCAGTGCGGGTTCAGGCATTGAGAACGGCCTCCATCTTCTTCTTGTTCAGGCCCAGCAGGTAAACGCCGGCCAGGATAAGCAGCCCGCCGGCAAAAGCCGGGGCGGCGGCCTTTTCGCCCAGCAGCAGGTACGACGAAAGCAGCGTGGAGAAAGGCTCCAGGTAGATGAAATACGAGGTCTTGACCGCGCCCAGGCCTTCGACGGCGTTGTTCCAGAACAGGTAGGCCAGCGCCGAGGAAAGCAGGCTGAGGTAGGCCAGGCTCAGCCAGCCGCGCGCGGAAACCCGGGCGAATTCGGCGGCGCCGCCGGACAGCAGCCAGGGCGGCAGCACGGTGAGCAGGGCGACGAGCATGGTAAGGGTGGTCACCTTGGCCTGCGGCCAGGCGGTGAGCCATTTTTTAGTAAGGATGACATAGACGGCCCACGACGCGCAGGTGGTAAGGAAGACCAGGTCCCCGTGCGTGGAGGGCAGGGAGAAGGCGCCGGCGCCGGAATGGGAGAAGACCACCAGCAGGGCGCCCAGGCACCCGGCGAGGAAAGCGGCTATTTTGAAAGGGCCCAGCCTTTCGCCCAGGGCGGCCATGAGGCCGGCCACCATTATGGGAGTTGAGGCGATGAGCCACCCTGCGTGCGAAGCCAGCGTGTATTTTAGCGCGTAGGCCTGCAGGTATTGCTGGGTGGAGACGCCCAGCACGCTGAGGACGAGCAGCTTCCACAACGCGCCGGGGTTGAAATCGGAAAGCTTGAGGCGCGACCGGCTGAGGAAGACCAGCGCGAGGGCGCCGACGAGCGCGCGGAAAGTTACGATGGACAGCGGCGAAATTTCGGTGACCAACTGCTTGGTAAAAGGGTAGGCCCCGCCCCAGACTGTGGCGGCGAAGGCCACCTGGAAGTAAAGCCAGGCCTGGCTGCTTTTGGGTTTGGGGCTCGACATGTTGTACGGGGAACCGGGCGCTGAAAATAAAAGCGGGCAGCGGATGATGGCCGCTGCCCGCCGTAAGGAAGGCTTACTTCTTGAGCACTTTCTTAATGCGCTTGAAGGCCCAGTCCAGCTCTTTCTTGGTGATGATGAGCGGCGGGGCGAAGCGGATCACGTGGTCGTGCGTCTCTTTAGCCAGCACGCCCAGCTTCATGAGCTGCTCGCAGAAAGGCCGCGCGGCGCAGTTGAGCTCCATGCCGATGAGCAGGCCTTTGCCGCGCACTTCGGTAATGTAGGGGCTCTTTATGGTGCGCAGCAGGTCCGTGAAATATTTGCCCATTTCATAGGACTTCTCGACCAGCTTTTCTTCGACAAGCACCTTGAGCGCGGCGCGCGCCACGGCGCAGGCCAGCGGGTTGCCGCCGAAAGTGCTGCCGTGGTCGCCGGGGTTGAACACGCCGAGGATCTCCCGGGAGGAGGCCACTGCGGACACCGGCATTACGCCGCCGCCCAGCGCCTTGCCCAGGATGATCATATCGGGCTTCACGTCTTCGTACTCGCAGCAGAATTTCTTGCCGGTGCGGCCGAAGCCGGTCTGGATCTCGTCGGCTACGAACAGCACCTTGTTGGCTTTGCAGAAGTTCTGCACGTTCTTGAGGTAGCCCGCGGGCGGCACTATGATGCCGGCTTCGCCCTGGATGGGCTCCACAATGAACGCCACGGTATTGGGGTTAACGGCGGCCTTGAATTCCTCGAAGTTGCCGTAGGAAACGACCTTGAAGCCCGGCGTGAAAGGGCCGAAGCCGTCGCGGTACTGGGGCTCGGTGGAGCAGGAGCAGATGGTGACGGTGCGGCCGTGGAAGTTGTTGGTGACCACGATGATCTCCGCTTTGTTTTCCTGCACGCCCTTCACTTTATAACCCCACTTGCGCACGGCCTTGATGGCCGTCTCCACCGCTTCGGCGCCGGTGTTCATGGGCAGCACCATCTCGTAGCCGGTGAAGTCGCACAGCTCCTTGAAGAAGGGGCCGATCTGGTCGTTATTGAAGGCGCGCGAGGTAAGCGTAACCTTTTTCGACTGGTCCACCAGGGCTTTGAGCACTACGGGGTGCCGGTGGCCGTGGTTGAGCGCCGAGTAGGCGCTGAGCATGTCCATGTACTTGTTGCCGTCGGGATCTTTTACCCACACGCCCTTGGCGGTGGAGATCACTATCGGCAGCGGGTGATAGTTATTGGCCCCGTACTGCTCGGCCAGCTCTATGTATTTATGCGTTTCAGTTTTCTGCGTCTGATTTGTTTCCATGATATACTCCTTTGTTAAAAACAAGGAGCCGGCGGCTTTAATTTAAAAGCCTGCGGCCCCGGTACTTAAAACCGCGCGCCCAGGCCGGCGTTGTAGCCGCCCACGCCGTGCAGGGAGCTGTAAGCGCCGTACACGTAAAGCAGCGGCAGCGGCGAGAACTTGACGCCGATGGTGTAGCGGGGCTTGGAGATGGTGGCGTCGATACCGTTGAGCAGGGTCGACACGCCCTTGACTTCCAGGGTGGTGCGGTCCAGGCCCACGCCGACGAACGGCTTCACCACGGGGATATTGAAGGAAGCCACCGCGTCCACGGACATATGGCTGCCGGTGAAGTAGTCGTAGCTGATGGCGTCATAGAACGCGGAAACCGCGACGTCGGGGATGAACATGGTGAGGGTGCCGCTCTTGAACACGGGGTAGCGCACGCCGCCGCCGATGATGGACAGGCCGGAGAGCGTAAGGCCGCGCAGTTCGATATCGGCGCCGATGACGGGCAGGCCCACCGCGGCGCGCAGCAGCGGCACGCCGAAGGCTTTCACGTCCGCGTCCTTGAGGATCTTGTTGTCGGCGTTAGGCTTGGACTGCACGGTCATGGCCAGCCCGACGTCGAAACCGGGGAAGCCCAGCGCGCGGCCGGAGTTGAAATCCGCGCCGCCGATAAGGCCGCCGAAGTCTTCCACGAAGGGTTTAAGCAGCGTTTTGCCCTGGAGCTGGAGCTGCGTCTTGAAATCCGAGAAAGGATCCGCTTTCGCCGGCTGCGCAAAAACGCCGGCCGCCAGCGCAGCCAAAAGAACCGCTCTTAAAAGGTTTTTCATGTTCTCTCCTTGAGTACCCGCCTGTTTCCCAACCAGGTATATTATCTCATAATATACGCGAAAATAATAGGCGGGAGGCGCGTTCAGCCGGGCATCAGGAAGCCGCAGCCGGCGCAGTAGGCGGGCATGGAGGCGCCGGAAGCTATGGCCGCGCGCAGGGCGGCGGCCCTGGGAGAGGAGAGGATCTCGCGCAGGGGCGCGTCCTTGATGTTGCCGAAAGCCAGGGCGCCGTCGTAATCGGCGCAGCAGGGCACCACTTCCCCCCCGTACAGGATGCCGAAATGGTGGCGCAGGCCCAGGCAGGTTTTGGCGCCGGCCGGGCGGCCGCCGCGCCAACGGAACAGTTCGCCCGTATTGAGGTAGACTTTTTCGGCCAGCTTCAGCGCGCCGCGGTCCCAGTCGGCGGCGCAGGGAAAGGCGCCGCGGAAGAAATCATAAACTTCCCGGAAGAAAGGGTCGTCCCGGCCGCAGCGCAGGCGGAAGCTGGTTATCAGCCCGGAGGGCCTGGCCCCGGCGAAAGCGGCCAGCCGGCGCAAAACGCGCAGCCTGTCCGGGGCGGGCAGCGCGGCCAGCGACTGCAGCGAAACGCTGACCTGCCCCAGGCAAGGTTCTTTAAAGAGCTCCCGGCCGTATTTTTCGAGCAGGGTGCCGTTCGTTACCAGGTTTATGTTCAGGCCCAGGCGGGAAGACGCCGCGAGGATCTCCGGCAGCTGCGGATGCATGAACGGCTCGCCCAGCAGGTGCAGCGAAACCACGGCGGCGAATTCCTTCACCTGCGCCGCCGCGGTCTCGAACAGTTCCAGCGGCATGAGGCCGCGCGGGCGCGCGGAGCTGGCGCAGAACCCGCAGGACAGGTTGCAGGCGTTGGTGATCTCGATCAGGGCGCGCCGGAACTTAAAAGCCACGGTATTTGCGGGCGCTGATCAGGCGCTGGAAGTAGTAGGGGTTGGTGATGGAGTCTATGTGGATGCCGTTGGTGACGGAAGCGTGCACAAAAAAGCCTTTGCCGACGTAAATGCCCACATGGTCCGCCCTGGAGCCGCCCGGCTTTTTCATGGAAAAGAAAAGCAGGTCGCCGGGGATCACGGCTTCGGGCGCCAGGTAAGAGCTGGCGGCGTACTGGTCGCGGGCCACGCGGGGCACGCTCAACTGCGCCTTGTGGTAGACCAGCTGCACGAAAGCGGAACAGTCGATGCCGGTATCGGGGTGCATGCCCCCCCACAGGTAGGGGACGTTGAGGTAGCGCATGGTCTCGCGCACCACCTCGTCCCTGGCCTCGGCGATGGATTTAGCGCACGACGGGGTGGGCAGGGCCGCCAGGCAGACGGCAAGGCCCAGGAGCGCTGCGAGTACAGGGCGCGCGGAAAGCATGATGAATTTTTAGCATATTTGCGGCCTGTTTGCCGATAATGTATTATTTGTCCTGGTCCATTCAAGCATGAAGAAGATCGCCCTCCTTTTTTTCCTGGCAGCCGCGGCCGCCTTGCCGGCGCGCCTGGCGGCGCAGGCTTTGCCCGACCTGAAGAACCAGGCCGGGTGGAAGGAAAAGGACAAACAGGATTTTCTTAAATTCCTTAAATCGGGGCAGCAGGCCCCGGTGAGCGGGCAGGTGAAGAGCGTGGCCAACGGTACCGACAGCAAATGGTCGCCCAGGAAGGCGCGCTACCTGACGCTGGGCCTGGCCAGCGATTCCATCATCACCGTCAATAACGCCGGCGTAATGAAGACCGGCGCGCCCTCTTTCGGGCCGGAATTGCTGGTAGGCGGGCATATGTTTTCCTGGGTGCGCTATTACGGCGGCCTGAAGTACAACCGCATAAACCAGGACAAGGCGGGCGGCGGGCATTCGCGCCTGGCGCATTACGAGATACCGGTGGGCATAGAGCTGGCGCTGATACCGCTGGGCACGCCGCAGACGCGCTATGTGCTGATGCGCTTCGGGGTCTCCAGCCATTATTTCGCCAACAGCGCGGCGAAGAAAACTGATTTCAACCCTTCGCTGCTGGGCTGGCATGAAGCCTGGAACGTCGGGCTTGGTTATGAGTGGCAGTTCGCGGAAACCAACTGGCGCGCGAATATCCTGGCGGAAGGCTGCAAGTCTTTCGTCGGCAAGAACTCCCCGGAATTTTACCGGGCCGGCCTGACCGCCGGCCTGGCCTATACCTTCTAAGAACTAATCCCCCCGCCCGCCTTCGGCGAAGCGGCGGTGCTGCAGCACGGCGACGGCCGCGGCGACCGTGACCGTGCCGTAAAGCACGGCCTGCCACGCGCTCTCGCCCGGCTGAGGCGCGGAGCTGACGCTTACCAAATGCAGCGGCGGCAGCAGCCACGACACGGACGCCAGCCAGCCGTCGGTGTTATGGGCCCAGGCGGACATGAAGCACAAGGGCACGGCCACGGCGGCGTCGCCGGGCACGGACAGCGCCGACAGCAGGAAGACCAGGCCGCCCAGGATAAAATACTCCAGCGTAAGCTGCGCGAGATAATGCCCGATGGGCAGGCTGGCGCCTATCTTCCAGACGGCGATGCCGCTGAGCAGCGCGACGAAAAGATCGAAGACCAGCGCGCCCAGCAGCCAGCGCAGCAGGTAATAGCCGCCCGGGTCTATGGGCCGCGAGAAGAAGGCCCGGTAGTAGCCGCGCCCCAGGTCCTTGCTTACGATAGAACCGGTAAGCGCCAGCACGGCGATATAACTGCAGAACTGCAGCACGCGCGGAAAAATAGCCTGGGACAGGTCGGAGCCGCCGGGCCCCCTGACCGCGGGCAGCAGCGCTCCG
>DAOPZW010000115.1:0-9986 GCA_035353595.1 Elusimicrobiales bacterium
GTTGTAAATAAATATCACCCGTCCCTAACCCTTTCAGTCTACACTATTTGAGTTAGCTACACAATATCCTAAAAGGGGTAGGCGGCAACTGGGTTGAACCTGTATTTACGGCCAACCGCGGCTTTGCGGTTTATTATAGAGTAGCCCCATGACGCGCAAAAAAACGCTGGTGCCCTGCCACCGCGTAGTGCGCAATGACGGAAAGCCCGGAGGCTACTCCGGGCCGGGCGGAGCGGCCGCGAAAGTGCGGCTGCTCCGGAAAGAAGGGGCTATTTAGAAGTCGTAGAAGGTGCGGTAATTTTCCAGCGTCATCTCGGGCAGCGGCTTCTCCGCTATATGTTTGCGAAGCAGCAGCCCGGTTATCGAATCCGGCAGCGTGGTCTTGAGGCGGTACACTATCTCGGGCAGCCAGCCGGCCTTGATCTTCTGTTTGCCTTCCAGCACGCTGTTCACAATTGAAAGGGCCGAATTGGCGCAGCTGTTGTAGAACAGCGAATACGCCTCGCCCTTGTTATTGTCGGTGGCTTTTTTGAAGGCGTTATCCAGCAGCTTCCGCTGCTGCTCGTGCGTCAGGCGCAGCGGGTACATGGTCATCGACTGGTTGCCGCCTTCCATTTTGAACTCGCAATAGCGCTCCGTGGACTGAATGCTGTAATAGACCAGGTACTTGCCCTTCAGCGCGGAAATGGGCGAGTAGCTCATGTTCGACTGATCCTTGTAGTAAGCGTCCAGGCTCACCACAATAATGCGAGTGGTCTTCCCGTCGGCGGTGGTTACCCCGCCCGGCTTGAACTTGAACATCAGGAAACCGTGGTCGCCGTACCTGATAGGCTTGAGCGTGGTCTTCTTGACGAAATAGGAAGACTCCAGCAGGTCCGCGTTCACTTTTACTCCGGACTGCCACTCGCTGATGAAATTGCCGTACTGGTCCTTGACCCTGACGCCGGCGGAGTCATGCTTAAGGTTCCAGTTCACATTGCCCAGCACATAACCGGAAGCGTTCTGTGCGATTATGACCGGGTCGCGCTGTATGTTCTGCATGTCGGCGGCGGGCATTATATTGTCCAGCGCCGAGGGCTGCAGCATTTTCTTTATGATGAATTCGCTGGTATCGTCGCGCTGCTTGGCGTAACCTTCCACGCAGATCTTGGTATCGCCCACCTCTTTGAGCCACTTGGGATATTTGACCACTTTAAAAACTTTGCCGCTTTCGGTCGTGAACGTGGGAGGATTGGTGGCAAAACTCACCTTGCCCTTCGCGATATAGCGGTTGTGGAAGTCACCGAATAGTTCTTTATTGGCGCCCTGGTCTTCGGCCGCGATGGTATCTTCCCAGGGCTCGGTGCCCAGGATATTGTTCCACTGCGCGTCGGTCAGCGCATTCAGCACGGGATCGGCGGGAGAAGTTCCGGTAAGCCGCTTCGCCTTGCGGCCCACGGCCGCGGCTTTGGGAGCGGGGACGGTCTTGTCGCTCTTTTGAATGGCGGGAATATCGGTATCAAAACTTTGCGCGCCTGGCACCTCGGCCACGGCGTCCCTGAGATCTGACGGCAGCCTGTTCGCGGGGCGGTTATAGGCGAAAGCGCCTACGGTAACCGCGGTTAAAGCCAGGAGTAATGTTTTGTTTTTCATTGTTTTCCCTCTAAATAGCGCAATGGTCGCAATTTCTTGCATTTATAGTATATAGCATCGCCCCGCGGCCCGCAAGGGGCCAAAAGTCCCGCGCGCAGGCCAAAGGTCCTAATTCCCCCCGCGGCGGGAACTTGCCAGCGCGGCGCGTCTACCGCTATAATACCTGCATGCAAAACTTCAACTTCAAAAACCCCGTAAAGATAATTTTCGGCAAAGATACCATTTCAAAGATAGGCCCGGCCGCGGCCGCAGCCGGCAAAAAAGCCCTGCTGGTTTACGGCGGCGGCAGCATAAAGAAGAACGGCGTGTACGAGGCGGTAATAAAAACGCTGACCTCCAGCGGCATAGCCGTGGTTGAGCATCCCGGCGTAAAGCCCAACCCCGCCCTGGCCCATGTGCGCGAAGGCGTAAAAAAAGCCAAGGCTGAGCATTGCGATCTTATTGTAGCGGCCGGCGGCGGCTCGGTGATAGACTCGGCCAAGACCATAGCCGCCGGTGCCAGATATGACGGCGACGTGTGGGATTTCTTCTGCGGCAAGGCGGCCATAAAAAAAGCGCTGCCGCTGTTCACGGTGCTCACGCTGCCAGCCACCGGCTCGGAAATGAATTCCGGCTGCGTGGTCACCAATACGGAGACGCAGCAGAAATACTCGGTCAACAGCCCGGCGCTGTTCCCCGTGGTTTCCGTGCTGGACCCCGCCGTAACCATGAGCCTGCCCCGCGAGCAGGTGGCCAACGGCGCGGTGGACGCCATCGCGCACATCATTGAAGGTTATTTCACCACCACCGACGCGGACAATATCGTCACCGACGAGATAGTGCACGCGCTGGCCCGCTCGGTCATCGCTTCCACGCATAGGATCATGAAGGACCCCGCCGATTACAATGCCCGCGCCTCCATGATGTGGTCCGCCACGCTGGCGCTCAACGGCCTGGGCTCCTGCGGCTACGGCGGCACGAGCTTCATCAATCACGCCATCGAGCATTCGCTCAGCGCCATCTACGATATAGCGCACGGCGCGGGCCTGGCCATAGTGATGCCGGCCTGGTTCAAATACCACCTGGCCGCCAGCGGCCCGGCCCGCCTGGAGAAATTCGGGCGCTCGGTATTCGGTACCGCCGGCGCCGAAGAAACCATAAAAGCTTTTGAAGCTTTCTTTAAAAAAACGGGCGCGCCCGTAAGGCTGGCAGAGGCGAAGATCCCGGCCGCCGACATCCCCCGCATAGCGCAGAACGCCATGGGGCTTATACGCCAGTGGGGCATACAGCATACGCAGCCGGAAATTGAAAAGATACTTTCCGCTGCCATTTAAGGAACTATGATAAAAAAACTGTCTGTTTTTGCGGCTTTGTTCGCCGGCCTGTACGGCGGCTTCTTCTATTTCGCCGGCGCCGCCCAAACCGCGCCCTCCGGCGCTGAGGCTACGGTGTATTTCTCAAAAGCGATCACCCCGGCCAGTCTTAAAACCCTGTATAAAAAGCTGGAATTCAAGCCGGCGGGCAAACTGGGCGTGAAAGTGCATTTCGGCGAAAAGGGCAACGAGAATTACCTGCCGCCGGCGCTGCTTAAAAGCCTGGTCACGGAACTGAAAGGGACCTTCGTGGAAACCAACACGCTTTACGGCGGCTCGCGCGGCGACACCAAAAGCCATTTGGCCACGGCCAAAGAGCACGGCTGGACCTACGCCCCCATCGACATCCTGGACTCGGTAGCCGAAACGACCGCGCCTTATAAAGGGAAATACTTCAACAAAGTGTTCATAGGCAGGAACATGAACAATTACGGTTCTTTCCTGGTGATCTCGCACTTCAAAGGCCACAGCAGCGCCGGTTTCGGCGGGGCTATAAAGAACCTGGGCATGGGCTTCGGCTCGCCGTCGGGAAAAAAAGCGCAGCACTCGGGGCTGTTCCCCAAGATACGCAGTTCCAAGTGCGTTAAATGCGGCCGCTGCCGGCTGGAATGCCCGGTGGGCGCCATCAGCGAAGAGATAAAAGTAAGTGAAAGCAAATGCACGGGCTGCGGCAAATGCGCCGAGATCTGTCCCTTCCAAGCCATTGAATCCGCCGCTAAATCCACCGGCGGGGTGCTGTTCCAGGAAAAGATCGCGGAATACGCGCAGGGCGTAAGCGCCGGGCGGAAAATGACCTTCATAAACATCCTGATGAACATTTCCGCCGCCTGCGACTGCCGCGCCGGCGCCCCGAAGCCCTTCATTGGCGACATAGGAATACTGGCCTCCAGCGACCCGGTGGCCCTCGACCAGGCCAGCTTCGACCTGGTCAACAAGGCGGCCGGCCTCGACGACGCCTTTAAGCACGAGCACGGCACTTCCGGCGTACCCTGCATGGCCTACGCCGAGAAAATAGGCCTGGGCACCAGGAAATACAAACTCGCCGAAGTGAAATAACTGAAGCCGAAAAAAAGAAAAGGCCCGGGCAAAAACCCGGGCCTTCTGCTTTAGCCAGGCAATAACGCTTTAATGGTTAGCCGCCGGTTTTGCGGCCGGCCGGGCGGCGGGGACGCCGGCAGGCTTAACTGCGGGTTTAACAGCGGCGTCCGCGGCCGGTTTAACGGCTAGTTCGGCGGCGGGCCGGGCGGCGGGAATACCAGCCTGTTTAACAACAGGAACTACGGCAACTACGGATTTAGCCAGAGGTTTAGCCTCCGGCTCAGCGACGGCGCCCCATTTATAGTTCAGGCCCAAATGGTGGGTGCTGCCCAGCATGCCCATCGTCTTAAAAGCGTAATCGAAAGCCAGGTTCCTGCGCCCCACGCCGAAGCCGGCGGCCAGGCCGTTTATGCCTTTGGTATCTAACGCCCCGGTGTTATAGCCGGCGCGGCCAAAGAAAGACCAGTCGCCTTTAACAGCCAGCAGGTATTCGCCGCCGGCGGCCAGCCAGGCCGGGGCGTCCTTGGGAAAATTCACATCGGCCACCCACTGCCAGTTGTCGCCGTAGGGCATTGCCACTCCCAGCTTAACGTTAACAGGCAGCGGCGAACTCTCGTCGTTGAACTTCAGCCCTTTGCCCATGTTCTGCGCCGTAAAGCCCACCGACAGGTCTTCGCCGTTGATCAGCAGGCCCAGGTCCAGGGCCGTGGTGGCCGCCGAACCGGAAATTTTTGAATTCACATATTTCAGACCGGCGCCTACCATTATATCCGGGTCCAGGTGCATACCCCAGCCCAGGGCGTAAGCGCTGTCTTTGGGCGCCAGGCTGCCCGCGGCTGTCCCGTCGTTATACAGCGAATCTACGTTTCCGTAATTCAGATACTGCGCGCCCACGCCCAGCACGCCGGCTGAGCCCAGCGGCAAGGCCGCGCCCAGCACTTCATAGGAAATATCCTCCATCAGCAGCGCGTGGCTGAAAGCAAGGGCCGGCGCCTTGTTCCCGGCCAGGCCCGCCGGGTTCTGGAACAATGCCATGCCGCCGCCGGCCGCGCCCGCTGCGGCTTCGCCCATGCCCACGCTGCGCGCGTCCGCCGCCAGCTTAAGGAACGGCACAGCCGAGGTGCCGGCGCTGTTGGCGCACCAGGCCGCAGGCGCCGCAGAGCCCAGCAGTAAAATTATGAGCGCTGTTTTCTTCATCTTTCCACCGCTATCTTCAGTATCTTAACCTTCTTGCCGGACTTGATATGCGCCAGGTAAATGCCGCTGGCCGCCTTGCTGCCCGCCGAATTCTTGCCGTCCCAGACGGTGGAGCTTTGCGCGGAGGTAAGCTTAAGGTTGCGCACCAACTGGCCCGTTATGGTAAAGATCTTTATCTCCGCGCTGCCGGGCATACCGCTGAACGTGATGCCGGCCGGCACAGTATTGGAATCAAAAGGGCCGTTGCTGCCAGGCTTCCAGGGCACCGGGAAGGCTTTAACGCCGTTCAGGTCCGACGCCGTCGGAGCGAACAGGGCGAAGAAGCTGAAATGCGAAGTGTTGCCGATAACGGTTTTATTATCCGGATCCACGCTGGAAGACAGGTCCCTGTTCCAGGGTCCGGCCGCGGTTTCGGCGGAATACATTACGAGCTCGCTGGCCCTTATGGAGGTTTCGTCCACAATGCCGTCCCCGTTCACGTCGGGATAGGTAAGCATCACCGTGGCGGTCTGGCCGTTGGCCAGCTGCGTCTGCCCGCCAGACAGCGTTATCTGTGTTATCACGCCGGCCGGTTGCGCGTCGGCGGGGTCCGGTGGGACATAGGCGGGGTTATTAGTAACTTCCACGGAAGTGGAAGTCTCTACCAGCGCGGTGGCGGGAATACTGAGCGTGGTCAGGGAACCGGCGGCGGCGGTCTGCACGGTATTGGGCACGATGTTGCTTACTTCCTGTACCGTGGTCACTGCGCCGTTGTTTTCGTTCTCTTCTATATCGGCATGGCTGTTTACGATCTCTATCGTTATGACGGGCGGGTTGGCGTCCACCACATGGCTGCTGCTGTTGTCGGTAGCCACGGCGCGCAGGTCGTAGCTGCCCAACGGCAGAGTATGCACATCCCAGTGGATAAGATAAGGCCAACCCGACGTAGGATTGGGATGCTGGGCGGGATGCTTGGCCGTGATATCGGACCACCCCCCGGGACCGGGGGCCTTATACTGGAAGCGGATGTCCCGGGTTTCGGCTATGGTGCCCAGGATCAGTTCGGCCATTACCGTTATGCTGTTGCCTTTTATGGTTTTGCCGCCCTGCGGCTGCTTTATGGCCGCCCGTACGCCGGTAAGGCTGTACAGCGCGGCGGCCGAGGCCACTACGTTGGTATTAGTTTCCAGCACGCCGCAGCGGTGTTTGGCCTGCAGGCCGAACTTGTAGACCGTGCCGGTGGTCAAACCGCCGGCAGTGTAACTGTAAGTATACACTCCGGGCACTGCGGTAACCGTAGCCAGCGGGGCGCCGTAGTTTATGGTGCCGGTGCCGTTGTCATAGAACAGCTGGTATTCGGTTATGCCTTCGTACGGCGCCGCGCCCCAGGCCAGCTTTATCTGGTTGCCCGCCAGGGACTGGGCCGAGAAATTGCGGGGCGGCAGCGGCACGGGATTGGCGGTCAGCACTGACAGCACGTCGAGATAACCCGTATTTATCCCGGCCTTGTTCACATTCCAGACCAGGAAGTCGTAATTGGTGCAGCCTAAAAGACCGGTGTCAGTGTAAGAATTGTTCTCGGTAGTAAAGGTAAGGCCGGTATTAACGCCGGTGACCAGCCGCAGCACCTTGGCGGTAGTGCCGGCGGGATTGCCGTTGATCCCCCAGGTTAAGGTGGCGCTGGTGGCGTACACGGCGGCAGTGGACAGACCCAGCGGCGGATTCGCCCAGGTGGCCACGGCCGCGGCCGCCGGCGAAACCGGCCCGTCGCCGCTGACATTCACCGCGGCGTAGACAATGCTGTAATTGGTGTTGGGGCTCAGCCCGGTGCGCACAAAAGAGGGAGTGGCGGGCGAACCGAGGAGCGTGGCCGGCTCCGAAGCCAGGTAAACCTTGTAGCCCGTGGCTCCGCCCACGGCGGACCAGGCCCAGGTTATGGAAGATACGCCCAGCGCGGTACCCGCGGCGGCGGCCGGCTGCGCGGGCGGCGCGGGCAGCGTTTCGGTGGAGCCCGTTTCCGTAAAACCGCCTGGGAGCCCGTCGCCGTTGAGGGCGCGCGCCTTAAAATAATACATGGTCGCGGGCGCCAGCCCCGTGGCAAAATAAGGGCTGGCCGTAACGGTTGAAAGCACCGGCTGGCTGAAGGCCGCGCTGATATCGCGCCATAGCTGATAGGCTGTGCCGGGCGGGTTGTCGAAAGCCAGCCAATCGGCCCGTATCGTAACGCTGCCCACCAGGACAGAAATTAAACCGTTGGGAACGGCCGCCAGGGTATAGACGGTAGTTGCGGCGGTAAGAGCGCCCTCGCCGCCGGCGTTAATGCCGGCCACCCGTATGCCGTAGGCGGTATTGGTTGAAAGCCCGGTCTGCACATAGGCCGCGTGTGAAGAGTACGGGACCGTGTCGATGAAGATCCCGCTGCCGGAATACAAGGCAAAATAGTCGGCGGAGCCCGTGCCGGAATTCCAGGTCCAGTTTATCGAACTTACGCCCAGCGCGGCGCCGGAGAGCCCGGCCGGCTGCCCCGGCACAGGCGGAATTACCGCCGCGGGCGCCAGGGTAACGGCGTAGCCGGGAACGTTCGCGTAAGAGGTGTAAACCGCGCTGGCGTTCTGCGCGCGTACGCGGCCGTAATAGGTGGTATTCTCGGCCAGGCCGGTCAGCCAGGCGGTAGTACCGTTGCCGGAGGCGCTGGCTGTCAGCACGCCGAAAGCGGGCGACGTGGACACCTCGTATTTGTAGACGGTCAGCGCGCTGTTGGCGCCTCCGGAACAAGTTATGGACATGCTTGAGCGCAGTACGGTGGCGAAGGCCGCGGATGTGGGAGGCGCCGCCAGTGTAAATGCGGAATTGCCCAGATAATAGCCCGAACCGGAGACAGTTGAGACAAGAGGGTAGTATTCTTTGTTCGGGGTCAGCCCGGTGAAAGTGTGCTCATTCGAATAGCTGGTAACGCTGTAAACATAAGGGGACGAGCCGGCAAAGGTCGTGAGACGCACATAATACGGGGCGCCTATCGTAGAGCCGACGTTCCAGTTTAAACTCATAGAACTGATATTCAGGCTGTGGAAAGAAACATAGGTGATAGGGTCCATGGCCGGTATTACCGCCGTCGGGGTACCGGAGTAGACCGAGTATACCCCGTCCTGGTTCACCGCGCGCACGCGGCCGTAATAAGTAGCGCCGCCGGTGAGCCCGGTAAACTGCACAGCGGCCCCGGTTGTGGTGCCGGTGGCGGCCAGCGCGGTGAAATCCGGAGAAGCGGACAACTGGTACTGGTAAAGCGTCCAGGCCGGGTTCGCGCCGGTGTCCCAGCCCAGCACCGCGGTAGAGTAAGACACCGTCGGGAAGTTGGCGCCGGACGGCGCCTGCGCCAGTGTGGCCGCAGAATCCGTCTGAATGAAACCGGAGCCGGAACTGGTAGAAACAAAACCGGTATAAACGGTGTCAGGCGTAAGCCCGTTGAAAGTGTAATTAGCGCCAAGGGTCATGGCCCAATCAACATAATCAGCCGCGGAGCCGCCTGTGGACAGCCTTGCGTAATAGACAGTGCTGGTGCTGAACGAGGTGGTCCAGTTCATCCGCAGGGTGGTAGCGGTCACGCTGCTGAAAGGCGCGGTCGATATGGAAGGCAGCGAGCAGGCGCCGCCGTTGAGCTGGTAACCGGCCTGGCAAGCCGTGCACTGGTCGGTGCACTGGTTCACTACGGAACAATTGGCGATAGCGACGTTGGCATGGCAGGCCGTAGTGCTGCAATGGCCGGTATTGCCAGTAGTGTAGCCGGCGTCGCAGACCAGCGGCCACGTGTTGGTATTGCAGTTCATCGTGGCCGGGTAAGAACCGTTGGGCGGGTTGGCAGGCTTCGCGGTTTCCAACGCGCAGCTCAGCGTATTGCCGCTGCTCCACGACTTCAGGTCGTCCCAGCCGCAAGCGATGGCGCTCTTGGAACAATTGGTCTTGCAGCCTCCGGCGGAAGTGTCCCAGGCAACGGAACAGTCCGGCTGGCCGGGATGCGTAGCGCCGGAGCCTACCTGGACATAACCGCCGGAAACGTACGTAGAGACATAGGCGTAATATGTAGTTGCCGGCACCAGGCTCGCGAAACCATAATAGGTGCTGGGCGTCGTGGCGCTGACGAAATACGCGGCCACGCTGGGGGAGCTGCTCAGCCTTACGTAGTAGTAGGTGCCCTCCGGATAGGTGCTGCCCCAATTCGCGGTCAGGGAGCTGGTATAGACGTTCGTGAACGGCGCAGTGCTAAGCGTGTAGACAGGCGTACCGCCCTGTACCTGCAGCGTGATAGTGGAGCCGGCCAGTATGTAGCCCGAACCGGACGTGGTGGAAACGAAGCCGTAATACTCCGTATCGGCTTCCAGCCCTGTGAAACCAAGGGAAGTGCCCGTGGATGTGCCGCCGGTGAACGCCGCCTGGTACGCGGGATGGCTGGACAGCAGCACATAATATACCGTGCCGGTGCTGAAAGTGGTAGTCCAGTTCACTGTAAGTGCGCCAGTGGATACGACGCTCATCGGCGCCGCGCCCAGCTCGCCAGTTACGACTGGCGTGCTGCCCTGCACCTGCAGCGTCATCGTGGAGCCGGTCTGTATGTAGCCGGAACCGGACGTGGTGGAAACGAAGCCGTAATACTCCGTATCGGCTTCCAGCCCGGTGAAACCAAGAGAAGTGCCCGAGGACGTGCCGCCGGTGAACGCCGCCTGGTATGCGGGATGGCTGGACAGCAGCACGTAATATACCGTACCAGTGCTGAACGTGGTGGTCCAGTTCACC
>DAOPZW010000116.1:0-9949 GCA_035353595.1 Elusimicrobiales bacterium
CCATGATGCGCTCTTTGGCGCGGCGGTCGCCGCGCTTCACGCGCTTCCACAGCTCATGCGATTCCTCGCGGGAGATCTTGTGGTCTATCTGGCTGATCTTGCGGATGTACTGGTTGGTGGAATCTATATTAATAGCGCTGAGTTTTTCCTTGGGAATAACGTCCGCGCCTTTTTCTTCTTTGACCGGCTCTTCTTTTTCCTGGTCTTCGTGTTCTTTTTCTTCAGCCATTTTTCCTCTCGCGCTGCGGGTTTTACTGACGCACTTCCGACGGCTTGATCTGAAAATCTTTTTCGCTGGTCTCGCTGTCCAGCATCTCCTGCGTTTCGGTGCCGGTGATCACGGCCCAGGCGTGGCCGGTCTTGAGCTCTTTCAGGAAGCCGTCCAGCGCCGGCACCGGGCCCTGGGCCTCCCCTTCAACCGAACCGTCCGCCGCGTTGCGCACCCAGCCGCAAACGCTGCAGTTGGCGGCCGCTTCCTTTACGAACCAGCGGTAGCCTATGCCCTGCACCTTGCCCGAAATTCTGAAGCTTACGCGCATATGAACTCAAAGCCGCCCCGAAAGATCCTCCGCCCTGCGACCAGTAAATAATACTAAATAGGGTATGTGGAAACAAGGCGCTATTGACATGGCAACCCGGGAAAAACGCATTGTGGGGGATTGGGGAAGATTGAAAATCGGGGCGGTGAGATTTGAACTCACGATCTCTCGCACCCGAAGCGAGCGCTCTACCAGCTGAGCCACGCCCCGATCTCTTTCATTCCTGACTGCCTGTAAATAATAGCAAATCTGCGGGCCGGCAGGAAATCCCCGCTTGCCGGGCCGGCTCCCGCTACTGCTTGGCCGGATCTTCCATGCGGCCCATGAACAGCAGCAGGCCGGTTTTGGTGTCCTCTATAAAGAAAAGGAAAGGCCGGTCCGCGCGGAACAGGGCGAAGTCGAAATCCATGGACTTAAGGCCCATCGCCACGCCCGTGGCGGCGGCGGCTTCCGTGCCCTCCTCGTTCACCTCCACGAAAGCTTTGTGCACGGCCTTCTGGATGAAGAGCTTCTTCGTGCCGTCCATGCCGGAAAAATCCGCGGCGTCGGTGAAGGCCGTGGGCATGCCCAGCGCGGCCAGCGCGCGGTTCAGCTGGAAAGACGAGCTGAAGGTGAATTTGGGCAGGAACACTTTCACCTTCTGCGCCGCCAGCGCGGCGCGCAGCGCGGCCAGCTTGGCGGGGCTCAGGCTTTTTTCCAGCTCCGTCATGGTTTTTTTATCTTTGGGCAGGGCCACCAGCATGGCCAGGTTCCCCCCCTTATAAGGAAGGCGCAGCAGCTGCGTTCCGGCAACTTCGCCGTATTCCAGCTCCTGGTTCTCGGCGAAGGTCATCATCGGGGTTTTTATTTTCTTGCCCGAGCCCAGCGTAAAATCCGCGTCGCGGGTCCTGGCTTTCTCGAAGGCGGCGGCCCAGGCGCCTTTGAAGTAGACCGCGTTCACCAGCACCAGGCGCGTAAGGGAAGTAAGCGCGCCTTCCTGGAACAGGTCCTTGATCTTGCCCTTGGTCTTCGCTTCGGTCCAGGCGTTGACGGCTTTGCGCGAGCCTTCGGTGTCGGTTTTGAAATCCACGGACTTCGCTTCGGCGCCGTAGCTCTTGCCCAGGACGCCCAGGTAAGCGGGCAGGAACTTGTAATCCTGCTGGGCCCAGAAAGAGTTGGCCTGCACGAATTCCGCGCCCTGGGCCGCCGCCGCCAGGTCCCTGGCCAGCGTTTCCGCGTCGGCGCGCGCCGCGGTTCTGTCTTTTGAAAAACCGAAAACTTTTTCTATCTCGGCGGCGGTCTTGCCTTTGGCGCCTTCGTAGGTCATGGCGAAGGCGGTGTTGATGCTGTACGGGGAAAAGAAAACGTTGCCGGCGCCCTTGGCGGATTTACCGTAGAACGAGAAGGCGATGCCGTTGGCCCGCTCGGCCGGCGTGGGCGCGGTTGTCGCGGCCCGGCCCGGCAGGGCGCCCGCCTGCGCGAACGTTAAAACCGAAAGCAGCGCGAAAAGTTTTTTGGTGTTCATCTTTTTTCGTCCTTTTCCCTAAAGTGTACCCGGGCTATATTTTATAATAATAAATCCGGCTTTCGTCCTGCTACTCCGCGCGCAAAAAAAACAGCCGGCCAACCGGCCGGCTGCTGTTGCTTGTGTTTGACCCGCTTCATCGGGGTGGCGGGAATCGGACCCGCAGTCTCTCGCACCCCAAGCGAGCGCTCTACCATTGAGCCACACCCCGGTGGGGCGGGTCAAACCAGCGAATCTATTATAGCAAAAAGGAATTACAATTCCTTTATTAACTGGCGGAGTTCCTTGCTGATCTCTTCCAGCAGGCTGCTTTTTGAGACGGAAACCGCGGCCGGCAGCGCCGGGGCAGCCTTCTTCTGGCGCCGCTGCGCGCTGAGCGCTTTGCGCGCCCCTTCCAGCGAATAGCCTTTTATGAAAACCAGGTCTTTTATCGCCAGCAGCGTTTCTATATCGGCCTGCGTGTAGCGCCGGTGCCCGCTGGCCAGGCGCAGCGGCCGCAGCAGGCGGAACTTCATTTCCCAGTAGCGGATGGTGTATTCCGGCACCTGCGCCTTGCGGGAAACTTCCCGCATCGTGAAGTAAGTTTTTTCCGCCATCGGTATTTTTCGCCGCCCGGCTACATGCCTATGGTAAGTTTTTTGGAAGGCTTGAAGCGTATGCTCTTGCGCGGCCCCACCATCACGCGCTGGTTGGTCTTGGGGTTGCGCATCTGGCGGGGCATGCGGTCCTTAACTTTGAAGGTGCCGAAATTGGAGATCACCACTTTCCGGTTCTCGCGCAGCGCTTCCGCCATTATCTCGAAAGTCTTGCAGACCGCCATCTTGGCGTCCTTTTCCGTGGTGAGGTGCTTGGTCAGTTCCCGTATCAGGTCAAGCCTATTCATCGTCTTGTTCCCCCTCCTGCTCCTGCGTCTCTTCCTCGTCCCGCTCCCTCCGGTCTTTTTCCTTGGAAGGTTTCAGCTTCCCGTCCAGCAGCTGGCCGATGATGTCGTTGGGCTTGAGGTTCTTCAGGTCGTGCTTGAACTTCACCACCTCGTCCTCCGTGATGGGCTTGGAGAGCACCTGGGTCTTGCCGAACACGCGCTCGCTGATATATATGGGGCAGCCGAACCTGACCGCCATGGCCACCGCGTCGGAGGGGCGGGCGTCCACCAGGCGCGGGTTCTCCCCGTCGGCGTCCGTAATGCGCAGGTTCGAATAATAGGTGTTCTCCACTATGTCCGTTATGGTGACCGAGGTTATTTTAAGCCCCAGCGTTTTTATCACCGAGAACAGCAGGTCGTGCGTCATGGGCCTGGGCGAGGGATAGCCGGAAAGCCGGATGGCGATGGCCTGCGCTTCCATGGGGCCTATCCAGATGGGCAGGATGCGGGTGCCTTCCGTCTCGTCGAGGAAAATAATGGATTCCGTCATGCTGGTGGCTATGGAATAGATGCGCACTTCCACGTTCTTTTCGGCGGTATTCTCTTTTTTCATTTTAAAGCCTTTACTTCTTTTCGCCGCCGCCGGGGGCCGCGTCTTTACCGTGCTGGAAGGACAGTTCCTTTCCTTTAAGTATGCGGCGGATGTTGGCGATATGGGTGTAGAAGATAAGCGTGCATACCGCCAGCGCCAGCAGCGTGAACGGCTTCTGGTAATCCCTGGCGAAGATGAAGCAGAGGATTGGCAGCGCCACCGCGGCGGACATGGAGCCCACCGAGATATGCTTGGTCAGCGCCACCGCCACCGCGAAAACCCCGAAGGCGCCCGCGGTAGGGCCGGGCAGCAGGGCCATAAAGACGCCCGCGGCGGTAGCCACGCCCTTGCCGCCGTGGAAGTTCAGGAAAATGGTCCAGATGTGGCCGGCTATGGCCAGCGCGCCGGCGGTTACCGGTATCCACCAATGCCCCTTGCTGAAATCCGCGTAATTGGCCGGGTCGAAGAAATACCGCGCGGCGATCAGCGTGGGGGCGAAGCCCTTAAGGAAATCAAAGGTAAAAGTGATCATGCCCGGCAGGGGGCCCAGCGTGCGGTAAACATTGGCCGTGCCCGGGTTGCCCGAGCCGTGCTGGCGGATATCTATGCCCTTGAGCCGCCCCACAATGTAGCCTGAAGGGATCGCGCCCAGTACGTAACTGGCGATAAAGAGGATGCCGACATTAATATTTGTCATCTTTTAGATTATATAAAAAAGCGCGCGGAAGGATGGGCCAAGCTCAGGCGCGGGCCGCCTTCTTTTTAAACCTGGCGTAATTTTCAGGGGTAGCCTTAAAGCGGATATTGACGCCTTCCGGGGGGTAGGAAACTTCCAGCACCATGCAGCAGGCGTAAATTTCCCGCAGCAGCTCGCCGGAGCCGGGCGGCAGCAGCAGCTCGTGTTCCGTCCATTTAAGGGAGAGGGCCCGCTCGGCCGCGGCCAGGAGTTTGTCCACCCCCGCGCCCGTCAGCGCCGAAACGAACACCGGCCGCAGGCGCTGGGGCGCCCAGGCGGCCGTGGCCGGGTCCTTCACCGCGTCGGCCTTGTTGAAAACGTTTATCACCGGTATGCCGGCGGTACCCAGCTCTTCCAGCGTGGCTTTTACCGCTTCGTGCTGCAGCTTCGATTCCGGCGAAGACAGGTCGTGCACGTGCAGGATCAGGTTGCTGAAGCGTATCTCTTCCAGCGTTGCGCTGAAGGCCGCCACCAGCGAATGCGGCAGTTTCTGTATGAAGCCCACCGTGTCGGTGAACAGCGCCCAGCCGCCGGCGGGCAGGCGCACGCGCTTGGTGGAAGGGTCCAGCGTGGCGAAAAGCTTGTCGTCGGCGTAAATTCCGTGGCGGTTGCCCGTCAGGAAATTGAGCAGCGTGGACTTGCCGGCATTGGTGTAGCCCACTATCGAAACCTGCGGCATAGGCACCGCGTCGCGCCGGCCGCGCTGCGTGGAGCGCTCGCGCTTTATGCCTTCTATCTCGCGTTCCAGCTCGGTTATCTTCACCCGCAGCTCGCGCCGGTTATAATCTATCTTGCGCTCGCCGGCGCCGCGGCCGCCTATCATGCCGTGCTGCTGGTCCATGCCGGTGCCCTTGCCGGCCAGGCGGCCCAGCGCGTACGAGAACTTGGCCAGCCGGGCCTGCAGCTTGCCCTCGCGGGTGCGCGCCCGCATGGCGAAAATTTCTATGATCAGGCGCGTGCGGTCCACCACCGTAACGCCCAGCGCCGCTTCCAGGTTGCGCTGTTGCGCCGGGGTCAGGTCCTCGTCGAAGAGCACCGCCCCCGCCCCCTCCTGCGCCGCCATGGCTTTAAGCTCTTCAACTTTGCCGGAGCCCACCAGCGTGGCCGGGCTCCACTGCGCCAGGCGCACCCGCACTTTGCGCACGGGCTCTAGGCCGGCGGTCTCGGCCAGCCGCCACAGTTCGTCCAGCGCGCTTTCGCCGCCCGGCGCGGGGCGCAGGCTTTTCAGCTCCGCCCCGACGAGTATGGCTTTCATAATTTAAGTATCCGCTCCGCCAGGGCCGCCGGGTCGTAATCCTCGAATTTTTCCAGGTCTATCCTTACGGCGTTGCGGTAGCGTCCGAACCAGGTGTTCTGCCTTTTGGCGTAGGCCATCGTAGCCGCTATTATCAGGCGCACGGCGTCCGGCTTCGGCAGGTTGCCCGCCAGGAAATCCATTACCTGCGGGTAACCCAGCGTCTTCAGGCCGGGGCAATCCTCGGCGTAGCCCCGCCCCAGCAGCGCGCGCGTTTCCTCCGCCCAGGCGTCGAAGCGCTGCACCGTGCGGCGCTTCACCCGCTCGGCCAGCAGCTCTTTGGCCCATTTTATGAAAACGAATTTTCCCTCGTGCACCGGCAGCGCGTTGAAAAACCTGCCGGACCAGATCTGTGACACGGGCTTGCCCGCCTGCCGGGTTATTTCTATGGCGCGGATCACGCGCTGCAAATTGCCGGGCGGAATGGTGCGGGCGGCGGCAGGGTCCAGGGCGGCCAGCCGGGCGTGCAGCGCTTCCTTGCCGGCGGCCTGGGCCAGCGCCGCCAGCTCCTGGCGCAGGTCCGGGTTGGCCGGCGGCAGTTCGTCCAGGCCGTTCCAGAAGGCCTGCACGTACATGCCCGTGCCCCCAGCCATAACGGCCACTTTGCCGCGCCCCTGCACCGCGGCCATAACGGCCCGGGCTTCTTTTACAAAAGAGCCTGCGTCGTAGGTGGCGCGCGGGTCCAGGTTGTCCACCAGGTGGTAGGGCACGCCCTCCACTAAATATGCGCGGCCGTCCGGGGTGTCGGTCCAAACGCCGGCGGGCTTGGCGGTGCCGGCTTCAAGGAACCGGTAAGTCTGCTTCGAGTCGGCCGAAATTATCTCGCCGCCGGTCCGGCGGGCCAGCTCCAGCGCTATTTCGGTTTTCCCGGAGGCGTTGGCCCCCATCAGGGTAATAGGTTTGATCGGTGTTTGGGACATCTATATGTGTTAGAAGGCTGGCGCCCTTAAGGAGTTCCTGTAAAAGCCGGCCAGCCTTCAAACTTTCGCGAACAAATACTCAGGGCGCTGTTACTTCTTTTTGAACAGCGCCTCGTTCTTCTGGGGCTTGTTGCAGAGGCCGTGCCCGCGGCAGGTATCCACGCACACTTCCGGCAGCTTCAGCGCCATGCGCGTGTCGCAGTCGGAATAGTCCTCCGCCATTTCGTTTATCATCTTGCGGTCGTCGTGGCTGATGGTGCTGAACGAGATGCCGTTCATGTACACCCCGCCCTTTTCTTTTACCCAGGAGATCTTCCCGGTGAGCGGCACGCCTTTCTTGATGCCCGCAAGTTTAAGGACGATATTCAGTTCCTTGGTATGGGGCGGCGGCATAAAGGTTATCAGGCGCATGCCGCCCGCGGAGAGGTCCACCAGGATGGCGGGCTGGGGCACGTTCTTGCCGTGCTGGTCGGTGGTGTAGAATTCTATCTCCACCGGTTCCAGGATGCCGTGCAGTATGGGCAGGCGCACGTGCTTGCGTCTTTCCTTAAGTACCTTGCTGGTTTTTTTGGTCATAGTACCTTTCCGTTCAAAGTATTTTTCTCTGCCCCGGCCACTAGCACTTCGGCCATTTTCCCCGGGGTTCCGCCTTCTGCCACACGCAACGCGAAGTTACCTGAGGTGCGGCCATAGGTCGCGGTCTCAAAAAGAACTTCCTCTATTTTACCAATTCTTTTGTTTAAAATTACGCGCGAATTGTTTTTAACCGCGGCCAGCAGCTTTTCAAGCCTGCCTTCCATTACGGCCCCGCTGATGGTGGCGGCCATTTCCGGCCGGTCCGTGCGCGGGGAATATTTGAAACAGTAGGCCAGGGTGAACCCGCCCTCCGCCACCAGGGCCAGGGTGTCCCGGAAATCTTCCTCGGTTTCGCCGGGGTAGCCCACTATGAAATCCGTGGAGACGGCCAGGTCCGGGGCCGCGGCGCGCAGGCGGGCCAGCAGCGCCAGGTATTCCCCCCGGGTATAGCCGCGGCGCATGGCCTTAAGGATCCGGTCCGAGCCGCTCTGCACCGGCAAATGCATATAGCGCGCCAGTTTCTTTTCCCGCGCCAGCACGGCCGTGAACTCAGCGTCGAAATACAGAGGGTGCGGGCTCATGAAGCGCAGCCGCTGCAGGCCCGGCAGGGCCAGTACTTGCTTTAAGAGTTCGGAGAACGTGGTCTTGCCGTGCTTATAGGAATTAACGGTCTGTCCCAGCAGCACTATTTCCTTGGCGCCGGCTTTCAACTTGGCTGCGGCGTCCGCAAGCACGGCCGCCGGCGACAGGAACACCGCCGGCCCGCGCACCGCCGGCACTATGCAGTAGGAGCATTTAAGCGAGCACCCGCGCATGATGGTGGTGTACGCTGTCTGCGGCGAGCGGAACAGGTTCTGGTGCGCGGTCTCGGTTTCCGGCGTTGGCCCGAGCTGCGTTATCAGCGCGTCCTCGAATTGTTCTATGGCCTTAGCGCCCACCACTTCGTCCACAAAGGGGAAGCGGTGCTTCAGGTATTTCTCCCCCAGCTTCTGCGCCGCGCAGCCCACCACGAAAATTTTACCTTCGGGGTGTTTCTCTTTCCACACGCGCAGCCGGCCTATCTGTGAAATGGCCTTATCCTCGGCGCGCTGCCGCACGGTGCAAGTGTTCACCACCACCGCGTCGGCCTTCTTGAGTTCGTCGGTAACGGTATACCCGCGCCGGCGGAACGCCGCCGCAATAGCCTCCGAGTCCGCCTCGTTCATCTGGCATCCGAACGTGATAATGCACACTCTCCGCGCGGGGCCGCCCGGAACGGGCGGCGACGCTGGGTTTTGCCGTTTCTGCATTTGTTTTTTTCCTTTAAAATAAAAAAATTAAATGGCGCAAAAAATTCTGCATTTTTAATTTTTTTGTCGGAGATTTTGAGGTTCCTGAGCACCAGGCTGAGAGCGCGTTTACGAGTGAGCGGGTCTGGTTTCCCCTTCCCCGGTTCTCCGTCGGAAACATAGTCATTGACCCGCGCCAGATAGTCCGCGGATTTTTCGCGGTCTATCTGGCGCAGATCGTAGAGGGCCACTAACTTTTTCAGCTCTTCCGCTTCCAGGTAGAGCGACTGGTTTTTCTCTTCAAAGACCTCTTTTGAAACATGGCCTTCCACGAAAATGTCGGTCAGCTTGCGCTGCTGTTCAAGGTTGCGGGCCAGCTTGGCCTTAAGCTCGGTTTTGGCCTGTTTTTCGCCTTCCGGGAGCGGGGTGGCCGGAAAAGTCATGTTCGTCCATCGGCTCCCAAAATCGTCGCTTCCGAGCAGTATTTCCAGGTACTCCTCAACCTGCGGCTCTATATCCGCGGCCTTTACGCTCTTGTTGCTGCAGGAAGAATAGCCATTGTTGCGCGCCGAACAACGGTACCATTTCTTGGTGGCCCCGGTGCGGTGGTTGCAGACCGAAGAAGCCCCGATATACTTGTGGTTGCACTTCTCACAGAAGAGGATGCCGGACAAGATGTAATCGCCGGGGCGGGCGCGGCGGCAGCTTATACGCCTTTCGGCGCGACGTTTTTGCGCTTGCGCAAAAACTTCATCGCTGAGTATGGCCTTATGCTTGCCCCGCGCGATTATGATCTTGTCCGGAGGGTTCTTAACGTATTTGAAGCCTTTGGGCGTCTTTTGGGTCTTGTCGTAATGGCGGGCGTTCCAGACTACTGTGCCGGTATAAATCTGATTTTTCAAGATATCGAATATGGCCTTGGTCCCGAAACACTTTCCTTTGCGGTTCCTTATGCCCTGCTTTGCGAGTAAAACCCCTATCGCCCAGGAGCTCTTGCCCTCAAGGTATAGAGCGTAGACTTTCCGCACAATCTCGGCCTCGCTCTCCACAACCTCAAGCAACTTGGCGGCCTTGTTATAGGTGTAGCCGTAGGGCGCGTAGCGCGAGCCAAGCCAGTTGCCCTGCTGGGCGCCTTTAATCATGCCCGGGAATACGCGCTCGGCAATGCGGTTGCGCTCGAACTCCGCGAAACTGCCAAGCTGCTGAAACATCATGCGCCCTACCGAGGTTGTGCTGTCAAAGGGCTCGCCGGCGGATTTAAAGCCCACCCCGTGGCCTGATAGATGGTCTACAAGGTTCAGCAGGTCCCTGAGGTTCCGGCTGAAGCGGTCGATTTTAGCTACCAGCACCAGCCCGAACTTGCCGCCTTTGGCGTCAGCCATAAGTGCGGCAAGCGCGGGCCTGTCCGTGGTGGCCCCGCTGATGCCGTCGTCTGAGTAGACCTTATAAACTTCAAGGCCCTCGCGCTTTGCGAACGCCTCAAGGGTTTCCCTTTGCACTTCAAGGGAGGTGCCTTCCCTGGCCTGGTCTTCCGTCGAGACCCTGAGATATAAAGCGGTTTTCATATGGCTACCTTATGGTTTCCTTCCACTTTTTGATCTTGCGCATGTCCGCCTCGGTGAATACCGGGTAATTCCTGTAATCGCGCCCGGGCTTTA
>DAOPZW010000117.1:0-9911 GCA_035353595.1 Elusimicrobiales bacterium
CCAGCACCTTGTTGTCCATATCCTCCACGTAGATATACTTGTGGTAGGCGCGCCGGACATAGGAGAACACTTCCCGCTCCTCTTTTTCCGAAAGCTCGCCGGCTTTCCGGCAGGACCATTTCCCGACGCAGCTGGGGAACAGGATCCGTATTTTCTGCGCGCCGTTCTTCAGGCAGAAAGCGACGAACCTGTTCATGCTGCCGTCGGTAAAATATTCCCGGCTCTTCGGCACCATGGACACGTGAACGGGCAGCCCCAGGTCCCGGCAGATGTTCATGGCCCGCACCGCCGCCTTGAAAACGCCCGGCCGCCCCCTGTTGGCGTCGTGCTTTTCGGCGTCATAATCGTCCAGGCTCAGGTAGACCAGGTCGAGGCCGGCTTTCTTAAGCTTCCCGAGGTAAGGCCTGTCCAGCGCGAGGCCGTTGGTCTCGATGAGCATGGTGAAGCCCATCGATTTGCCGAGCCTGACGATTTCAGCCAGGTCCTTGCGCAGCGTGGGTTCGCCGCCGAAAAGGTCCACGAATTCGCAGTTGAAAGTTTTAAGGTCCAGGAAGATCCGGCGGATGTCCTCGAAGGAGGGATCGGGCCTGCGGCCGCCGGCCCGCAGGAAGGAAACGCCGCAATGCGCGCAGGAGCATTGGCATTTGTCGGTTATGCTGACCTGCACGACTTTAGGCTTGCGCAGCCCTTTTTCAGTTTCCATACTTTTTAGACGCGGCCAGCCCGGCTTTTTCCCGGGCGCGGCGGTTTTTTGGAACACTCAATTATACAAAACCCCGGCGGATACCGGCCCACGACCTTTATGCCGGAAAAGCCGGCCCCGCCCAGCAGCCGCCGGTATTGCGGCAGCGTCCTGAAATCCTGGCCGGGGACGATCAGCTGCATGAAGGCCAGGTCGAACAGGCAGTCGTCGGGGCTCCGCCGCGCGCCCCTGTCGAACCGCTCTATCAGCAGCAGTTTCCCGCCCGGGGGCAGCGCGGCGTAAGCCTTGGCCATGAACAGCGCCGCTTCCTTGTCGGGCCAGTCGTTGAGCACCGACTTGAACACGATCAGGTCGGCTTTTTTCGGAAAGCTCCCCCGCAGAAAACTGCCGGGGAAGAACTCGAGCCTGCGGCCCGCCACCAGCGCGGCGTGCCTGCGCCGGCCGGTGGCGCACGGGCCGGGCAGGTCAAAGACGCCGCACTTCACTTCCGGGAAAAAGCCGCAGACCGCGGCCATGAACTCGCCGTCGTTGCCGCCGGCGTCGAGGATATAAGAATGGCGGCTGAAATCGTATTTTGCGCAGATAACGCGCGCGCTGTTCCGGGTGCAGGCCGCCAGGTGCCGGCTGATCCGCGCGGAAGAACCGCCGCGCCCGATATATTCGAAGAACTTTTCTATTCCGCCGGCCGGCCGGCCGGTCCTGAGCAGGCGGGTGAAACCCTGCAGGTCGGCGTAGGCTACGTTCATGTACCCGGTCAGCTCTTCCACCAGGGCCGCGTTCTCCCGCATGTCCTTTTGGAACGCCGCGCCGCAGGCCACGCTTGCGCCTGAACGCCGCACCACGCCGAAGGCGGCGAGGGACCGGAGCAGCAGCTCGGCGCCGCGCGGCGTCAGCCCCAGGCGGGCGTGCAGGGCGGCGCGCGGCACGCTCCCGCCGTCCAGGGCTTTGATAAGCCCCGTTTCAAAGGCGGCGTGCAGCGCCTTCACCTTCAGGAACGGCCGCATATAATTCAGGATATCTATCACAGCTTTTCTCCTCCGCCTGCGCCCGCCGGCCGCCGCCCGGCCGGGGACAGGAGCGCCCGCTCGTCGCCGAACCGCCTGCGGTACCCGTCGTGTATACCCAGGCAGGTCTTCCTGAAATGCGCGCAGGAGGAGGAGTGAACGCAGTGGAACGCGCCCAGCTGCCCCATCCTGCTTTTGAACTCCTTGCTGATGACGGTAGCGGAATAATAATTCTTAAGCAGGCCGGCGCGGGCTCCCAGCAGGCAGCGGGGGAACCAGCTGAGCTCGGCGCGCCCCCCCTTTTTCGCGAGGATCTCCAGCGCGGCGCGCAGCCGGGGCAGCGCCGCCGAGAACCGCACGTGGTATTCGGCCTGGCCCGCATTGCCCAGTTCCAGGAAAGACCAGAACCGGCAGGCCCGCACCCCTTCGTCACAGAAGAAGCGCGCCAGCCGTGGCAGGCCGCGGTAGTTCAGGCTGGTCACCACGGTATTGGAGATCAGCTTCGCCCCGCAGGCCAGGATATTCCTTATGCCCGCGCGCATCTGCCGGAAGCTTTCCCGGCTGCCCGTGAGCCGGGCGTCCAGCGCCGGGGTGGCCGCGTGGATCGAAACGAGGAACTCCGAGACGCCCGCAGAAACCAGGGCGCGGCAATAGGCGGCGTCGGCCAGCCGCCGCCCGTTGGTCTGCAGCTGGACAGCGGAAAAGCCGCCCTCCTCCAGGGCGCGCCGGGCGATGCCCGGCAGGTCCCGCCGCAGGGTGGCTTCCGCGCCGGAAATTATCAGGCGGCCGTAGCGGCGCGCCGCGGCGTTGTCGGCGAAGAGCCCGCGCAGCTCCCGGGCGCCGGCGTCGGCCAGCCCGAGCTCGCGCTCCGCCTTCAAAAAGCAGAAGCCGCAGGCGTTGTTGCACTTGTAATTGAGCGCCACCGTAAGGGAATTCATTTCAGAAGACACCGTAAACGCCTATTTTGCCGGTCTTCAGCGCGCCTCCGCCTTTGCCCGGGGGCGCGGCGAAATCCCAGCCCACGTCCCAGAGCAAATGCGAAAAAGCGTCGCGGTTGCCGGCCAGCATTTTCTGCAGCGGCCCCGGCCGGTTCTCCGCGAGGAACCGCTCCAGCGCGCCCGTGTTTATGCGCGAGAAATACATGGCGTCGCAAAGGGGCTTTACCGCGTAACAGATGGTGCCGCAGGCGGCCAGGTAGGCAGGCAGCAGCGCCGCCCGCGGGCCCGCCGCGCGCCCGGCCCGGGCCGAATAGCGCAGCCTGGCCTTCACCCCCGCCAGGCCGGCGGGCATCGGAAAGAACTCATAATGGTTCTCAAGCCGCAAACCGCTTTCGGCGGCCAGGAACGAATACCCGCCGTGCCCGTTGGCGGCCGAGCCCAGGTAGATCTTGAATTCCGGGATACAGCCGGCCCTGAGGTCGGCCGCGGTAAAATCCAGACTGCACATGAAATACGGCGCCGCCTCCGGCACCACGCCCCGGATGTTAACGAACGGCTTAAGGATCTTCCTGATCCTGGCCGCCGATTTAGGGTTGCCGGGCGGGTTCAGCAGATTGCTGTAAAAATAAAACTCGGAACTGATCCCGGCGGGCCCGTACTTGACGCCCCAGACCACCTCGTCGGGCCCCAGGGCCCCGCGCAGCGCCTCCACAAGGGGCGCCACGGCCGCCCAGCAGCCGGCGTCCTGCATCGCGAAACGGTAGGCGGACACGGAATGAAGGCGGCCGCGCGGGTCGCACAGCGGCTTATAGGCCTTCAGCACATAATCCCTGTGCCGGGTCCGGGGCCCTTCGAAAACCCTGAAGTCGCGGCCGCCGGGCCCGGCCAGCGGGGATTTATTATTTTCGACAGGAGTTTTTTTCATAGCACGGCCCCGCTCACGCGAAGTAGATCTCAAAATACCGTCCGCCAGGCCTTATTCCCACGCAGGTTATCCGCGAAAGGTCTTGCGCCCGGGTCCTGAACAGGGAGAGGGCTTTTTTCACGCCGACCCCGGCGCCGCCGGAGAGCGCCGCTAGGGCCACGCCTTCGCTTAAGTTAAAATGCGTCTTGTCGAGAAACATTTTTTTCTCCGCCCTGTCGAATTTATAAGCCCTGTGCACCGAGATGAACCCGGCGGAACGCTTCAGGCGCGCGGCCATCCTTACCGCCGCGGCGTCGAGCGGCGCGCTGCCGGCGAGATAGCGCCGGTACACTTTAAAATCAACGCCGCCGTCCGGGTAAAAGTCCGCCGCGAAAAGCCCCATATCCCGCGCTGACGCGCCGCACAGCCAGGCGGCGTCCCCGCCTGAAACATACGCCAGGTCCGCCGCGGCGGCCCGGCCTATCGGGTGTTCCATCGCCACGTATACCGTGGCTTTAGAAAACCCTTCTTTCCCGGGCAGCCACTCGGCGCTAACTATAACCGCAGAATGTTTTTCAAGCCGCCCGGACAGCGCCTTCCCGACCCCCGCGGCCCGGGGCAGGGAGAACCCGCCGCGGCCGCCGTTGAGCTCCTCGAGCATGTTGAGAAAACGCAGGTAAGCCGCGGCCCAGGTCCTGGCGCGCCCGGCCCGGCCCAGCCCGTCCTCCGTCCGGTAATAGTGCACGAACCTCGCGGCCCCGGGTTCGGCGGACGAGATGGAGGACTCCAGCCAGCTCCTGGCCACCCCGTCGCGGCCCGCCGGCAGAAAAGCCGCGTCGACGGTCCGCCGCACGGCGGCGGGCAGGGACAGGGCCGCGCCCTTTGAATACGGGGGGAAACGCCGCAGATATTTATTAAAGCAGGTCCTGTCCATTGAGGGGTTCCGGACGGTCTCAAACAGAATCGCGCAGCGTGCGGGTCCCGATCTCCAGGAAATACTGGTCGCGGGACTCCCGGACCTGCAGTTCGGCGGGCCGTATCTCCTTGCGGAACAGAGGGCTGGCCAGGACAAAAGTCTGGAAGTCGTTGCCGTCCACGGCCGCGGCCGCCGGCGGCCTGCCCGCCAGGAAACCGGCGAAAGCCGGGTCCATCAGCCGGCCCAGGCAGCCCTTCAGGCCTTTTCTTTTTTCCACCCCGGTTATCAGCGCTTTTATCCCGCGCCTTGCGCATTCGCGCAGCACGCCGCTGAAATCCAGGCGCAGCAGCGGGGTTTCCAGGGAGAAGCCCTGGCGGGCGGCGGCTTTTTTAAGGCCCTGCGTATTATCATCCTCGGCCGTGGCGCCGCAGTAGACCGAAGACACTTTTTTCCGCCGGCACAGGTCCGCAAGCAGTTTCGACGTTTCCTCCCCCTTTTTTCCCTCGAAAGAAGGCGGGGTCTTCAGGACGGCTACCGGGAGCCCCATGAGCCGCGCGTGCAGCTTCACCAGCGAAACCTTGCGCGAGTCATGGAAGAACCCGGCATGGGAGGCGCCCCCGTCGAGATAGATCAGGCTTTCGACCTTAAGGCCTTTTTCAAGGGCAAACTGGACGGCCAGGTGGCTGTCCTTGCCGCCGCTATAAGCCGCTACGCAGCGCCCGGGGAACTTTCCGACGGTCATAAGAATTTATTCCAGCCCCAGCGTTTTCCTGATGCGCTTGTTCGTCTCTTCCAGCATTTTCTGTTCCGCCTTGTGCTCTTCGGCAAGTTTCAGTCCCCACTGCTCCTGCGCCGCCCACCGCTTTCCTTCCTCCGCCTGCCGCCGGTCCGCCTCGGCACGCGCTTCCTGCCGGCGCGTTTCGTCCTCTTTCTTTTTCAGGATCTTCAGGTCGGCGCAATACAGGGAACTCGCCTTGAGCGCAAGGCTGGAACACGCGGACGGGGACTTCAGCAAATAGGCCCTGCAGGCGACGCGATGCTTGAGCGGGCAGATCTCCGGGTTGCCGGTCTTCATCGCCGTGTAAAGCCAATACCTGTTCCAGCAAAGACCGGGCTTAGCCGCATGCGCGCAATCGCTTTCGCTCTCCGGGTAAGCCTCCCTGCAGCCTTTATACATATAGCCGCTGGCTTTCGCCCCGAGCCTGCAGACATTCTCCTGCCCGTTCGAAAAGATGGGGTAATATTTTTCCGGGTTCTTGGAAAAATCGGCGTAGCTGAACCGGCCGATGAACCGTTTGTAAACTGAAACGTCCTTATGTTTGCCCGCCATAAAAGCGGCCATGAGGATATCGTCGGAAATTTTCTGACAGGTATCACGGGCGGACTTCGAACTGTGTTTTGAATCTTCGGAAGGCACATTAGCCGACAGGGAGCCGCAAGCCAGCGGTTCAACCAGGGAGGCCGTGCGGCAGGTAAAGTAATCCTCAAGCGCCTCCGTCAGGATCTCCGTCTTCCCCCCGTCCAGCGCTACCCCGTCGGGAAGATAACCCCAGGTGCTGCCGTGCCCGGCGAGGATCTCGTTGAGCGTGCCGCCCGCGCATACGCCCTTTGACCCGTCGGGGCCCTTAACGGGCCCCAGAGGCTGCCGGGTAGCCGTAACCTGCTGCGGGAGCGACGGGCCGGAAATCCCCAGGGGGATGGAAGACAGCTCGAACCTGGCCGCGGGCACCCCGGGGTCGGTAAGCTTTGCCTCCTTTTTTTTATTGTACCACTGCAGGGAGAGCGCGACGCCCATGAGCGCGACAAGAATGCCTACCGTCAGTTTTTTCATCTGTTCATTCTCTTACCCGTTCCCGCAGGGGGCGGGAACAAAGCAGCGGCCGGCTTTCTGACCCGGCGGAGCGTAAGTAGCATAAGAGAGCGGTCATTGCGCGGGAAGCCCGGGCGACCGGCGCGGCGCCGCTATTCCTGGCGGTCCGGCCAGGGCTGGAAATCCGAAATATCGCTCCCGGCGTCTCCCGCCAGCAACCGCAATGCGGCGCTGTCAGCACCAGCCGCCGCGGGCGTGCGAGCCGTGAGAACCGTGCGAGCCGTGCGAGCCGTGCGAGCCGTGCGAGCCGTGCGAGCTGTGCGAAGAGTGCGAGCTGTGCGAAGAGTGCGAGCTGTGCGAGCCGTGCGAGCCGTGAGAACTGTGGGAACCGTGGCTCATATGGCTTACGTGCTTTGTGGCGGCGAAGTAATTCATGTGCACCAGCGAGCTCGGAGCGGCGGCGGCCTGATCGGCCAGGGCGGCCCCCAGGATGCCGATAGCGAGGCCGGTCTTGACAATATCGGCGTCCAGCATTTTTCCCTCTTCGCTGTTAAGGAACAGTTTTATGTTTTTCCTGAGTTTCGGTTTTTTCTTGTTCATAAAAAGCTCATTCCTGTCCCATCAATTTTCTGAGTTTCGCATTCGAGTCCTGCAACGCCTTTTCTTCCGCTTTCTGTTCAGCCCTGGCTTCCTTGACTTTCTTGTCGGTCTCCAGCTGCATGGTCTTCTGCGCCTGCAGCTGCTGTTCTTCCAGGAGACGCCGCTCCTCCGCTTTTTTATTCTCTTCCAGTTTGCTCACATTGGCCAGCCCGGAACAATACAAGTTGCTCGCCTTCATGGCCAGGCTCGAGCACTTGGCCGCGCTTTTTGACAGGAAGGCGGCGCAGAGGGGCCGGTAGAGGGCCGGACAGAGGTCCGGGCTATTGGCCTTTAACGCCGCGTAGATCTTCTGCCTGTTAACGCAGTTGAAAGGGATGTTCGAGTCCTTCTGGATCTTCCCGCAATCGCTCAGCTCGGTCGGGAAACCTTCTTTACATTTTTTCTGATACTCGCCTCCTCCGGTACAGAACTTTTCCATTCCCTGGGCAAGCACCGGGCAGTATTTTTCCGGCTGGTCGCTGAAATCGGGATGAAAGGTCCAGTTAATACGCCGGGCGCAAGTCGACATGTCGGAGAATTTATTCAGGGTAAAAGCCGGGAACAGGACATAATCCGCCCTCTTCTGGCAGGATTTTACCGCGGACAGGCTGGCCGTAAAGGGTTCATTCGCCGACAGATACGAACAGGCCCCGGGAGTTTCCGCGGAGACTACCTGGCAGGCAAAATACTCTTCGAGGGCGTTGGTAAGCTTAACCGTATCGCCCTGGGAAAAAAGCACGTTCGGAATATAGCCCCAGGCTACGCCGTGCGCGGCAAGAAGCTCGTTCAGCGAGCCGCCCTGACAGGCGCTCTTGGCGCCGTCCGGCCCGGGCACCGGGCCCAGGGGCTGCCGGGTAGTGGCGACGGAAGAAAAGTCCTTCGGGATCGCGCTTACTTCCTTTGTTGCCGCCGCGGTAATAGGCGCCGGCGGCTGCAGCTCGGAAGTGGCCAGCCTGGATTCGTTCTTTTTATTTACCCACTGTAATGCGACCATCAGGCCCAACAGCACGACAAGAACGCCTATCATCCATTTGCTCATTGCTTTGCCCTCTTTTTCCCCGTTTCCCCGGAAGCTGAAAGCAGCGCTTTGGTGACTATTATGCTGGAGATCTTGCCGTTCTTCGCCGCAAGGTCCAGCCGGCACTGCTGGTTAAGGACCTCGTTGGCGAACTCTCCGGCCAGGGAAGCCCGCCCCTCCCCGCAGGGGATCTCCGCCCCGAGGCCTTTGCCCGAGGGGAAAAGGCCGATATCGGCGATATCCGAAAACACGTAGGCGGCCAGGCGCACAGCTTCCGGCGCGTAGATCTTCTCCGAAAAATTCAGCCTGCAGGACGGCTGCTTCACTTTTTTACCCATTTTTGCAGTATCTCCCTGTCTTTCGGATTTCGCAGTTTTAAGAACAGCAGGTCAAAAAGGCCCTTCATGAGCGCGCATCTCTCGTTCGAAGGCATATTGCCCCACAGAGAGCCCTGCACCGTGTAGTTGTAAACGGGACAAACTCCGCAGTAAGGGTTGTATGCGCAGCGGGAGCACTCCGGCTGCAGATGCAGCTCCGAAGTCATGAGGCAGGACTTCACTACGGGGGAAGAGAGGACTTTCTTATAGCTGTCCTTTGAAACGTTGCCGATCTTGAACAGGTCATCCCCTTCCCAGGCCAGCATGCGGCCCTCGTCGCAGGGATAAATGTCCCCGTTGCAGTTGTAAGCCACCTGCCCGATAGCCGCCCCGCAGGGGCAGCGCACGTCCAGATAACCGGGCTCGCTGAAAGCGAGTATCTTTTCCAGCAGCATCACCGCCGTCTTCTCCCGCACCTGAACGCCCTTGCGGTTCAGCTGCAGTATATAGTCCAGGCTGGCCGCGTAAAAAGCGATGAACTCGGCGGGGCTGTAGCCGATAGTATCCCAGCTTTTTTTCGCGTAGCCTATCGGGGAAAGGGCGCGCACGAAGATATCCTCGAGACCGAGGCCGACATACTCGTCTATTATTTCCTTGTGCCTGCCCAGCGAGGCCCTGGTCACGGTAAGCAGGGCGCTGGGCTTGAAGACCCTGTACCCCGCCGGCTGCTTCTTATTCTTCGCGGTAAAATAGTTCAGCCATTTGCGCGTTTTGGCGTGGGAATTCCCGCCCAGATAATTCCTGTTGAGGTTATGGAGGTCCGCAGGGCCGTCGAGAGAAGTGCAGAGGGACACCTCGTTCTCCAGCAGGAACGCCGCTTTTTCCTCGGTCATCAGGCTGAAGTTGGAGACCAACGCCAGCTTAAGGGCCTTGCCGGTGGATTCCTCCTTTTTCCTGGCGTAAACCGCGGTTTTTTTAACGACTTCCCAGTTGAGCAGGGGCTCCCCGCCCTGGAATTCCAGGGTGAGCTCCGGGGCAGTGGTCTGAAAGGCGAAATCCACGCACCTCCTGGCGGTGGGCCACGACATCTCCGTGCCGCTGGAAGCTTTTTTCACGGCGCCGGCCTGGCAATAAACGCATTTATGATTGCACCGCAGCGTGGTTACCAGGATATGCAGCCCGGGCCCGGCGGAAAGGTGGGAATTCTTGGATCTCCACTTGGAGGCCAGGTCCGCGAAGTCCAGCATATTCCTGACGAAGCCCTTGGGGGCGAGCTCTTCAAAAAGCTTGTCTTTTTTCCCGGAAAGGCCCAGGGAAAGGCGTTTAAATTCAGTCTCCGTCAGCCAGGAGTGGAACCCGAAATCATTGGTAACAAGGTACTGCCCGCCCACTTTCCGCCAATAGAACTGAGGCGGGCCCGCTTTCACGGCCTTACTTTCGTTTTTTGGTTTTTGCGGATTTTGAATCATGTTTTTCTTCCCAAGTCTTGGTCAAGCCGAGCGGATCTTTGATAGCTTTCCCCGCGGTTTCAGTTTTTATCTCGCGCTCCACCTGCGCGATAAGGTCGTCCAATTCTTTTTCCTGGGCGGCTGTCAGCCCTGAATTATCATCAGGCTGAGGGGCGGCGGGGACCTCGGTAAGAGCTTTAAGGATGATAAAATC
>DAOPZW010000118.1:0-9863 GCA_035353595.1 Elusimicrobiales bacterium
AGATCCCCGCGGAAATGACGCCCTGGCTGAACCCGCATAAGGTTCCGCCGCAATGAACGCCCGGGACGCTCAGATCCTGAAGGCCGCGCGCGGCGTGATAGAGGCGGAAAGCCGCGCCGTGGGCGGGCTCCGCAAAACGCTGGACGCCGCTTTCGTGAAAGCCGTGCGCCTTATCGAAAGCCGCACCGGCAAGGCCGTTCTGCTGGGCATAGGCAAATCCGGCCTTATCGCCAGGAAGATAGCGGCTACGCTCTCTTCCACCGGCACGCGCAGCGTCTACCTGCACCCGGTGGAATCCCTGCACGGCGACCTCGGTATGATAGCCGCCGACGACGTGGCCATCGCCCTCTCCTATTCCGGCGAAACGGAAGAGACCGCCAAACTGGTCCCGCTGCTCAAGCGGCAGGGCCTGCCGGTCATCGCCATTACCAATAATCCCGCCTCGCGCCTGGCGCGCGGCGCCGACATCGTGCTGCGCCTGCACGTCAGCGCCGAGGCCTGCCCGCACGGCATAGTGCCCACTTCCTCCACCACCGCCATGCTGGCGCTGGGCGACGCCCTGGCCGTAAGCCTGATGGCCATCAACGGCTTCGACAAGAACCGCTTCGCGCGCCTCCATCCCGGAGGCAACCTGGGAAAGCTCCTGAACCTGAAAGTAGGGGATCTGATGCGCAAAGGCGGCTCCAATCCCGTAGTCAAAGAGAGCGACACGCTGGCCAAGGCTCTCGACGCGATGACCTTTACCAAAGCGGGCGCGGTGTCCGTCACCGGCGCCGGCGGGAAGCTGACGGGCTATTTTACCGACGGCGACCTGCGCCGCTGCCTGCGCAAGGGCCGGGCCGCGCTGGAGGCCCCCGTTTCCGGGCTTATGACGCGCGGCCCGCTGACAGTGCACCCGGAAACCATGGCCATGGAAGCGGCCCGGCTCATAACGGAGAAGCAGATAGACAACCTCCCCGTAACCGATAAGCGCACCGGCCGCCCCGTGGGCATGATCGACGAGCGCGACCTGCTCAAGGAAGGGCTGCTTTGAAGCGCTGGCTCCTGCCTGTTGCGGCGGCGCTGTGCGCCTGCGCGCGGCCGGAGGCCCCCCTGCCGGTGCAGGGCACCAGTCTTATAGAGAACCTGGCTGTAGCCGAGGCCGGCGCCGGCGCCGCGCGCTGGCGCCTGAAAGCCCGAACCTCGGTGATGGACGAAAAAAAAGGCAAGATCTATTTTACTGATCCGGTGGTGAAGTTTTACGACGCGGAAAAGATCTCGTCTGAAGTGACCTCCCTCAAGGGAGAAGTCTTCATGCACAAAAAGGAAGCCGAACTTACCGGCGACGTTAAGGTGAACAGTCTCAAAGATGACATGCGCCTGGCGACCTCCCGCCTTTTTTACAGCTCGGCCAGGGACAAGATCTGGACTCCGGAGCGCGTCACCATCTACCAGGGGAAAACGGTGATAACGGGCCGCGGGTTCACCGCCAACCCGGACCTGTCGGAAATAGAGATCACGCACCAGGAAACGCGCCTGGCCGGAAAATGAAGATCTTCCTCCTGCTGCTGTCCGCTTTTCTTCTGCCCGGCGTCTGCCGCGCCCAGAAGAACCCCGATCTCCTGATGGGGTCCGTCGTGAAAAGCGATAAGTGGAAAATGGACAGGACGAACAATATCGAGACCTTTACCGGAAATGTCTCTTTCAAAAATCCCAGTTACGTCCTTAAGGCGGACAACGCGGTCTATAACCGCGACAAGAGCGTCTGGAATTTAAGCGGCTCGGTCTATACCCTGCGGTATTTGAAGGACCTCTCCCAGGTGGAAATGCGCTGCGACCGCGCCCGCTACCTGGAGCTGGACGAAGAAGCCTATCTTGAGCGGGGCGCCCTGCCCGTGCGTTTTAAGTACCTGGGCGCGGACGGCCGGATCCTCAACGGGCGCTCGGCCCGGGCATGGGGCGAGAACAAGAAAGCCCTCATGCATTTCAACGGCGCGTTCGCCCTGACCACCGAGAACCTGGAACTGTATTCGGAGCAGGCGCTTTACGATAACGCGCAGAGCACGTTCCTCCTGTATGACTCGACCTCCCCGCACCCGGAGACGCTGCCGGCCGCGCTGGGCAAAAGGGAGGGCTACGACTTCGCTATCGCCGCCGAAACCATAAAATTCTTCAAGGACAGCCGGGACATAAAGTTCTATAATAGGGTTTCGGGCTGGACGAAGGACGTCCCCCGGCCGGCGGCCGCGGACTCGCGCAAGAAGCTTTAACTGCCATGAGACTTGAATCGCAACTGCTGGAAAAGTCGTTCAACCGCAACCCGGTGGTCAACGGCATCTCCCTTTACATCAATTCCGGCGAAGTCTGCGGCCTGCTGGGCCCCAACGGCGCGGGTAAATCCACCACGTTCCACATGATGGTGGGCTTCATCGAGCCGGATTCCGGCAAGGTCTTTATCGACGGGCGCGACGCGACGGCCGAGCCCATGTACCAGCGCGCCCGCAACGGCCTGGGCTACCTGGCGCAGGAGCCGACCGTCTTCCGCGGGCTCACGGTGGCGCAGAACCTTGAGGCCATCCTCGAGCGCACGGTCAGGGACCGCGGCGTGATCAACGCCCGCGTCGACGAGCTGCTGGGCGAGTTCGGCCTGCTCAAGCTCAGGGGGCAGAAAGCCTGGTCGCTGTCCGGCGGCGAGAAGCGGCGCCTGGAAGTGGCGCGCGTGATGATCAACGAACCGAAGATCATACTTTTAGACGAGCCTTTCGTGGGCATCGACCCCATCACGGTCAGCGAGCTGAAGAAGATCATCCTCCACCTCAAGGACAAGGGCATAGGCGTGCTGATCACGGACCATAACGTCCGCGAGACGCTTTCCATCACCGACCGCGCCTACCTCATTTATAAAGGCCAGATCCTGGTCGACGGCGACGCCAATACGCTGCTCAACGACCCCAAGGCCCGCGAACTCTACCTGGGCTGGGACTTCAAACTGTAAAAGCGGCCCGCATTTTATCTTAAGACCGCGGGCCGGTTTTTTGGCGGCCCGGGCTTGTCCTTGCGGCGGACCGGCGGGACGCGTCTTATCCGGAAAAATCCATAAACAGAACGGGCTGGCCTGCAGGCGCCCTGAGCAGCGGCGTGCCGTCCGGGCCCGCCAGCGAGTCCCGCCGGACGCGGGCTTGTTTCAGCCCGCCCAGGACGCCGGCCGTTTCCGCGGGGATCAGGGACAGCGGCGGGATGATCCGGCTGAAAGTGATCTCCGTCCCGCTCTTCTTTTCGGCCGCGCGGCCGCCGTCCAGTACGAGGAACTCGAACCGGTCCAGGAAGATAACGGGCCTGGACAGTATGTTTTTGAGCGAGGCCGCCAGGCCCGGAAGACATTTCTTCATTACCCGGTAGATGGTCTTCGCTTTGCGCAGGCTGGCGGTACAGGAATAAGAACACGGGTGCCAGGAGATCACGCTCATGTTCATCAGGTCGATACCGAACTCCCTCCTGTTGCGCGAAAGCAGCGCTTTCATCTTCTCCCGCTCCTCCGGCTCTCTGGTTTCGCTGTCGAGAGAGGATTGGTAGAGGAAGAGGTTGTTGAGCAGGAAGGGAAGCCTTTTTTTTCTGGGGGTATTGCCGTAAGTGTTCCTTACCGCCCTTTCTTTGTCCCAGGCCGGCTTGGCGGATTGCCGGCGCCGCCAGTTCAGGTATTGTTTTACGCAGCAGGCCGGGTAGCCCAACAGCCCGCCCCATTCTTGCTCGGAACTGTCTCCCCGGTCCAGGCCGCACTCCCAGAGTTCTTCCGCGGCTTCCAGCGGTTCCCTGTCCCGGCTCAGCAGCACGTCCAGCATGTTTTTTCCGAAGTAGAACTGGCCCCGCTCCTTTACCGGGAACGAGCATTGCAGCCCGAAGTATTCAGCCAGCGCCAGGATGTAGGCGCGGTCTTTGCGGGGCACGGCGCAGAGCAGGACGGGTTTTACGCCGGTGAGGACGCCTATAAGATCGTTGAGATGGGGATTGAGGAGCCGCAACTGGAAACCGCGGTCGGCCATATGTTCCCGCGAGGCCAGGCGGGCGAGTTTCTCGATGGTCGCTGCTGTTTTCATTTAAAGGGCGTTCCGGGCGGCGGCTGCGGGCCCGCTCATTCCCCGCTGATGGAAAAATCCTCGAGCCGGGCGAAAGAATAACCGCGGGCGCGCAGGACGGGCACGGCTTCCTTCAGCGCTTCGAGCTCGTGCCATTCGGGCCGGTTGAAATGCATTATCACTACCGCTCCCGGGCGCGCTCTTTTCAGGATATTATCGCGGATGATCCTGGCCGGGACCTTGGGTACGGCGTCGCCGGAAAGCAGGCTGAAGGTTATCACTTCCATGCCCAGCGCCTGCGCCACGCCCATGCAGACAGAATCGGTGTAGGCCGCGGCGGGGCGGTAAAACGTCGGGCGCCTGCCCGTCGCGGCTTCTATCTTGCGCGCGCCCAATTCGATCTCGTCGACCATGTCGCCTATCTTGTGGACGGTGTTCACGCCGTATCTTTTTTCGCCGGCATAGGAGCAAGCCATATGGCGCAGCCCGTGGTTCTCTATCTCGAACAGGGGGTCGGCGCCCAGCTCCCTGAATTTATCGGGATACTTATCTATCCAGATGCCGGTTATAAAAAGCGTGGCCGGGATCTTTTCGGCGCGCAGGTATTCGATGAGGTTTTTATTATAGCTGCTGCTGCGGCCGCTGCAGGCGTCGAAGGTCAGCGCGATGGTCTTGTTGCCCTGGTATCCCTGCTCCGGCAGTGGGTCCAGCGGGGTCATGGGCGCCTGGCGGCTTTCGGCAAAGCGGTTCACTATCCTCTTTTTCAGCAGCAGGTAATCTTCCGTATAGTAATCTTTCGGGGAAAGGCGGGCCGTCTTGCCGCCGGGCTTTTCGGCAAAAGCGTTCCCTGCCGCAGTAACGGCTAAAAAAAATAACAGCGCCGCCCGCAGGAAATACCGCTTGTCGCCCATGTGTGCCGCCTAAGTGAAAGTCTCCAGGTGGGTGTGCAGGCCGTGGCGGCGGATGAAAGCCAGGGCCGCGTCGTGCTGGCGTTCGGCCCTGGCCGTTTCGCCCTTGAGATAATAGAGCGTGCCCAGGGAAAGCATGGTCAGCGCCTCGCCGCGCGGTTCGCCGCGGCCTTTGAACAGTTTTCCCGCCCGGGTGTAATGTCCCAGCGCGGCCGCCAGGTCCCCGTCTTTTTTCTGTATTTCGCCCATGCCCCATTCTACGAAACCCAGGTCGGCCCAGTCCGCCAGCGCGGAGTAGAGTTTATGCGCGCGGGTGTAGCCGGCGAAAGCTTCTTCCAGGCGGCCCAGTTGCCTTAGGACGTTGGCGGTGCCGCATTCGGCGTAGGCCTTGGCGAAAGCGTCGTCGGTGGCCGCGAAGAGTTTGCGCGCGCGGACATAGCAGTCCAAAGCCCGGCCCATGAAGCCGGCCACCCGCAGTATGCCGCCCAGCCCGAACAGGGCATAGCCGGCCGCAGCCTCGTCGCCGGCTTTTTTAGCCAGCCGCAGCGAGCCTTCGAAAGCGTTTATTCCCTCGGCGTACCGCCCCTGCAGGCGGTAAAGCCCGCCCAGCGCCCACAGCGTGAAAGAGGCCGCGGCCGGGTCGCCTGTTTTTTTATAAGCCTTCAGGAGCTTTTCAAGCAGCGCCGCCGCTTCGGGCAGGCGGCCCGCCAGCCGCAGGGCCAGTGCCCATTCCAGCGAGGCTTCCTCGCGCGGCAGGTCCAGCTTTTTTGCCAGCGCCAAAGCCCGGCGGGCCGCGGCGAGGGTGGCCTTGTTGTCGCCCAGCGCCCGGCTGCAGCGGGCTTCGCTCAGCCTGGCCTCCAGTTCCAGTTCCTCGTCTCCGCCGGCGGCGCGGCGGGCGGCGGCGTACTCTTTGAGCGCCGCGCCGAAAAGACCCAGCCCGCGCAGCGCTTCGCCTTTAAGAAAACCGCGGCGGCCGGGTTCTCCGGGAGTTTTCAGCGCCTTAAGCGCCGTCCGCGCCTTCGCGAATTCGCCCTGGTCCAGGAATTTTTCTATTTTTTCGATTTGAGTCATATTTTTATTCACCCTCCGGCGGGCTACGGGCTTCTAGCCCTGCGGCAGCAGCCTTTTGATCTCCTTCAGCAGGTCGTCGAGCTGGTAAGGCTTCTTCATGAAGTTGCGGGCGCCGCAGCGCTTCGCCTTTTCGATGCTTTCGGGGCTGTCCAGGGTGGAAATAATAAGTATCGGAATGTGGCGGGTAAGGTTGTCGCGCATCAGGGCGTTGCACACGTCGTAGCCGTTGAGCTTGGGCAGCAGCAGGTCCAGCAGCACCAGGTCCGGCTTTTCGCGCCGGGCCATGGCCAGGCCGGCCACGCCGTCCGCCGCGTGCAGCACCGTATGCCCTTCCGCGGTCAGCACTTCTATGAGCACCGTTGAGAAAGCTTTGCTGTCTTCTATCATCACTATCTTGCGCTGGGTCATCTGTCCCCCCCGGGCCCGTAGAAACCGGCCAGCTTTATGTATTCGGCTTCCGACCTGAGCAGCGCCGCGCAGTCGGTTTCGGTAAGCTCCCTTTTAACTTTGCCCGGGGCGCCCATCACCATGCTGCGGGCGGGGATCTTCGAACCGGGCGTTACCACGGCGCCGGCTGCGATTATGCAGAATTCGCCTATCTCGCTCTCCATTACCACCGCGCCCATCCCCACCAGGCAGTGCGCGCCCACCACCGAGCCGTGTATTATGGCGGAGTGTCCTACCGTTACGCCTTCGCCTATAAGCACGGGTCTGTCCAGGTTCGGGTGCAGCACGGCCAGGTCCTGGATATTGGATCCCCGGCCTATTTCTATGCGGTCCACGTCGCCGCGTATTACGGCGCCGGGCCAGACTGAAACCTGCGCGGCCAGCTTTACCCGGCCTATTACCGCGGCGCTGGCGTGCACCCAGGCCCCGGGGGCCAGCTCCGGCTCACTGCCCATGAATTTTTCTGTCATGATGTCCTTTGTGCCTGCTGTGCGGCCGGCCCGGCTCCGCGGGAACCGCTTCCGAAGACCGCAGCTGCCAATACACGAACACGCTGGCGAAGGCCGGCAGCAGGTAATAAAACAGGCGGAAAAGCAGGCTGGCGGTGAGGGCCTGCGCGGTAGCCACGCCCATGCCGGTGAAAGCCGCGGTCATGGCGGCTTCCATGGCGCCCAGGCCGCCTGGCAATATGGGTATTATTGTCATCAGCATGCCGAAGGCGAACCCGGCCACCAGAGTGGCGGTGGCCAGCGATACGCCGACGGCCTTGAACGCGAAATACAGGATGAGCATATTGCTGACCCAGTCGCAGAACACATAGCCCACCACTTTGGGCAGCTCGTACTTGCGGCCGTGGATGGTCTGTATTCCCTCGTCGAGCTGTCTTTCGAATTTGTCGAAGTTCTCCCTGGGGATCTCCTTTCTCGAAAAGAAAAATATGACGCGGTTGGCCGCGAGGAACAGCCGGCGCGCCCAGACGGCGCGCAGCTCGTTGTGGAAGAACAGCAGCGTGAGGCCGAAAGCGAACCCCAGGACGATGCAGACGCCGGCCAGCGTTTCCAGCATGCCGCGGTCAAAAGCCGGAGCGTGCAGGAACCTCAGCACGGAACCCTCGATAACGATGAAGGCCAGAGCGAGGTAGATCAGCACCGTTATTACCACCGAAGAGGTGACGCTGGCGCCATACGGCACGCCGCGCTTGCCCAGCAGATGCGCCCGGGTGGCGAATCCGCTGATCCCGGCTGAAGAAACGAAATAGTTGACAGTGGTCGAGACCAGGGCGATGCCCGATACTTCCCTGAACGGAAGGCTGATGCCCATTATTCGCAGCACTTCCCACAGGGTGAGGCCCATGAAGATATAGCTGGAGACGGCGAAGCAGCCGGAAAGGAGCAGCCATCCCGGCCGGGAATTGCCGATGGTTTCCGCCATAGCGCCCAGGTTGGGATAAACCAGCCAGATCAGGATCCCCAGCGACAGCGCCGCGGGGCCGTAAACAGGCAGGCTTTTGCGCAGGGAGTCAGGCTTCATAATTTGCTAATATTCACTTGTACATTGTAAAACTTTTCAGGCGCGGTTGAAAGGCGTAAAACCGGCCGGCGCCGCCTGAACTCCGGCTTAAACTGATCTGAAAGTCTCAAGATTCAAATATGAGCACATACCGGTTCGATTTCCTGGTGATCGGCAGCGGCGCCGCCGGTCTGCTGGCGGCCCATAAGCTGGCCGAGGCGGGCCGGGTAGCCGTAATAACCAAGCGCACTCCCGAAATTTCCAACAGCAACCTCGCCCAGGGCGGCATAGCCGCCGTTACGGCAGGCGGCGATTCCTTCGGCCTGCATATCGCGGACACCCTGCGCACCGGCGCCGGGCTTTCCGATCCACGCATCGTCGAACTGGTAATTAAAGAAGGCCCCGCGCGCGTCGCGGAACTGGTCGGCCTGGGCGCCCGCTTTTCGCGCAAGGGCGGGGCTTTCGAGCTCGGGCTCGAAGGCGGGCACAGCCGCCGCCGCGTGCTGCACGCCGCCGACGCCACCGGCCGGGAGATGGAGCGCGCCCTGCTGGCGGCCTGCCAGGCCAGCAAAAATATCCGGTTCTTCCCCTTTCACGCCGCGGTCGACCTGATCCTCAGCCGCCGCCCCGCCCGCGTCCGCCCCGCGCGCAACCGCTGCCTGGGCGTTTACGCCCTGGACAGCGCCACCGGCCGGGTGCACAGTTTCCTGGCCGGCAAGACCCTGCTGGCCTCCGGCGGAGCGGGCAAGGTCTACCGCTATACCTCCAACCCCGACGTGGCCACCGGCGACGGCATGGCCATGGCCTACCGGGCCGGCCTGAAGCTGGTGAATATGGAATTCGTGCAGTTCCATCCGACCTGTCTTTACCACCCGCAGGCGAAGTCCTTCCTTATTTCCGAGGCGCTGCGCGGCGAGGGCGGCATACTGCGGGACGTTTCCGGCAAAGCCTTTATGAGTAGCTATTCCCCGCAGCGGGAGTTGGCGCCGAGAGATATAGTGGCCAGGGCCATAGACTCGGAGCTGAAACGCACCGGCGACGCCTGCGTGTTCCTGGACATGACGCACCTGCCCGCCGCTTTCCTGAAAAAACGCTTCCCCATGATCCACGCCAAGTGCCTGGCGCTGGGCATTGATATCGCCCGGCAGCCCATCCCGGTGGTGCCGGCGGCGCATTTCTTCTGCGGCGGCGTTAAGACGGACCGCGACGGGCGAACCGCCCTGCCGGGCCTTTACGCGGCGGGCGAGACCGCGCATACGGGGCTGCACGGCGCCAACCGCCTGGCCTCCAATTCCCTGCTGGAAGCCTGCGTCTTCGCCCACCGGACGGCCGCCGCGATATGCCGGGACCGTCTGCGCCCGGTGCCGGGCGTCCAGGTAGTGCACTGGCAGACGGGCAACGCCCGCCCCTCGGACGAAGCCGTTATAATCACCCACAACTGGAACGAGATCCGCACGCTGATGTGGAACTACGTGGGCATAGTGCGCAGCAACAAGCGCCTGGCGCGCGCCCGCGCCCGCGTGAAGATAATTTCGGCCGAGATAGTGAAGTATTACTGGGATTTCCTGCTCACCGCCGACCTGCTGGAGCTGCGCAATATCGCCTGCCTGGCGGACGTGATAATCCGCTCGGCGGCCGGGCGCAAAGAATCGCGCGGCGTGCATTACACGGTGGACTATCCCGCGCCGTCCGCTAAGTTCCTCAAGCCTACGGCGGTGGACCGCTACCGGCGGAAATAATCATTATGGACAAGATCATCATCAGCGGAGCCCGCTCCCACAACCTTAAGGATATCAGCCTCGAGATCCCCAAGAACAAGCTGGTGGTGATCACCGGCCTTTCAGGCTCGGGCAAATCCACGCTGGCTTTCGACACC
>DAOPZW010000119.1:0-9616 GCA_035353595.1 Elusimicrobiales bacterium
AGGCGTACAGCAGCTTGGCGCCGTGGCGGATGATGCCGCCGTGCTCCTGCGCCACGCCGGGCCAGTAGCCGGGCACGTCCACCAGCGAGAGGATGGGGATGTTGAAATTGTTGAGGAAGCGGATGAAGCGGGCCGCTTTGTCGGAAGCGTTAATGTCCAGCGCGCCGGCCATGTGGGCGGGGTTGTTGGCGATAACGCCCACTACCTGTCCCCCCAGCCTGAGCAGCCCCACTACGATGTTCTTGGCGTAGTCGTGGTGGACTTCCAGGAACCGGTGGTCGTCGGCCAGCCACCAGATTATGTGGTGCACGCGGTAGGGTTTGCGCGGGTCCACCTCGCAGAGCTTTTCCAGCAGCGGGATCTTGCGGTTTTCCGGATCTTTGGTTTCGTGCGCGGGAGGCGCCTCGAAGCGGTTCTCCGGCAGGAAGCTCAGGAGTTCTTTTACCTGCCTGAAGCAGTCCGGTTCGGAATTGGCCACGAAATGGCACACGCCGGATTTGGAGGCGTGCGTCATGGAACCGCCAAGGGTCTCGAAGTCCACGACTTCGCCAGTGGCGGCCTTCACGACTTCGGGCCCGGTGACGAACATGTGGCTGATGCCCTTTACCATGAAGACGAAATCCGTGAGGGCGGGCGAGTAGACCGCGCCGCCGGCGCAGGGCCCTACTATTACGGAGATCTGCGGGATGACGCCGGAGCATTTTGTGTTCTGGTAGAAGATCTCGCCGTAGCCGTCGAGGCTGTCCACCCCTTCCTGTATGCGGGCGCCGCCGGAGTCGAGGATGCCTACCACGGGGATGCGGGACTGTTCGGCCATCTTCATCAGGGTAGTGATCTTATCGGCGTGGGTCCGCCCCAGCGAGCCGCCCAGCTGCGTGAAGTCCTCGGAGAAAATAGCTACGCGCCGGCCGTTTACCAGGCCGAAGCCGGTAACGACGCCGTCGCCCTTTATATGCTTATCCTTAATGCCGAAGTCGGTGCAGCGGGTTTCCATCAGCAGCCCGATCTCCTGGAAAGAGCCCTCGTCCGCCAGGTAGGCTATCCTTTCCCTGGCCGTCAGTTTGCCCTTGGCTTTCTGGGCCGCTATCTTTTCGGGCGGCCCGCCCGCGGCCGCGGCCGCCTGGATTTCGCGGAACCGCTTCAGCGATTCCGGCACGATCCTGACTTTTTTGGGATGGGATTTCTTGCCGTCCGCCTGGACGGGAGCCGCGCCGGTGATAGGGTCTTCCATTAAATCTGCCATATTGGTTCTCCAGTTTTCGGCGCCACCGCGCCCCTTTCCTATTTTATTGTTTTTGGAGCCGCATTTCTACGGGTTATCGCTATCCGGCCGCGACCGCGGTCCAGAAGCCTTCCGGAATTGCGCGGGTTTCAAGCGAAAACTCCGGGCTGCCGAGCTCCTTATATCTTGCAAGCACTCTGCCGCTGAACTTTATTCTTTCAACCACCCGGATATCGAGCGGGTCGGCCATCAGCCCGAGGCCGAGGGCTTTCATCACCGCTTCCTTTATGGTCCACAGCCTGGTGGCGGCCGACGGGTCCGGTTCCGGCAGCTCCGCTTTGTGGAAATAATCCCTGTACCAGGCCGGGTGGCGCGGTTCGGTCATTTCCAGGTCCGCGCCCAGGAAGGCCGCCCCCCCCGGCTTCAACGCGGCCAGGGCCCAGCCGTTGGAATGAGAGATGGAAACCAGCCTGCCGCCGCAGGAGGGCCTGCCGAACGCGTCGGCGGCTATCTCATAAGCGTCCAGTTTTTTTGCGCCGTCCTCGGCAGCCAGCAGGGTTTTCGCCGCCAGCCGGCCGGCCAGCCATTCTTTGCGCCTTTTTTCCAGCCTGAAGGCCGAGTAGCGCTGCGTTTCGGCGGGAGAAAGCGCGAGGCCGGGCGCAAGGCCGTCCACCCGGAGGAACTTTATCCTGGTCCCGGACGCGGCCCAATGCGCTATGCCTTCTTCGCTCACGGCTTTAGATCTGCGTGGGGATCATGGCGTAATCCCGGATCTCGGCGGTCAGGTTGTAGTGCTCGTCAAAAGCCCAGGCGTCGTAGATGGTGCGGCCGTCTTCGGCGCGCCCTTTGAAGATCCCGTAGAGATAAAGCTTTTCCGGATCATGCGGTTCATGGTCGTAGACGATGGCGGCGCCCACGGCGTCCGGCAGGGCCATGGCCCTGTCGAAGTGGATGTCGCGCCAGCCGCAGGCCTGGAACAGCGCCTCGAATACCAGCGGGTGGAAGACCAGCTTCTGGCGGGCGTTCTTCCAGAGCGGGACGGCCGGGCGTTTGAACACCGCCAGCACCGAGTTCTTCTCCAGCGCCAGGATCCCGTCCAGCACCTGGAAACTGGGGCCGTGGAAGTATGTCTTGTAGATGGTCTGCCCGTCCACCTTGTATTTCTTCGTTTTCGGCAGCACCGGTTTGACCGCGTCGGTCCAGGCGCTCTGGGCCTCCGCCGCCGACACGGCCTTGAAGTGAATGCGCGTGGACCCGAGGCGCAGGCCCTTGGGGCTTACGAAGTCCGACTCCAGGCGTATTTCGTTTCCGTCCGGCGTGGCGCGCGCGTTTATTTTTATCTCCGCCGGCCTGTTGCGCAGCAGCTTTATCGGCACCGCGAAACGCACCTCCCTCAGCGCCTTGGGCGCGCTGCCGGTAAGCAGCTCGGAGGTTTCGGCGAAAGTTTCGAGGCCCATCACCCCCGGCACATAGGGGGTGCCGTTGATGGAATGGTCGACCAGGTAGGGATCCTGCTCGAGGGTGAATTCCTTGGACGCGGCCAGCGACTCGCCTTTGAGCAGGTCGGTGATCTTGGGCGCGAAATGGAACCCGGAACTGCTGCCGGCCGCCGAGAAGTCCGGCTGGTACAGCAGCTGTTTGTCCCAGTCGAGCTTGCCCAGGCTGCCGGAAAGTATGATCTCCGGCACTTTGCCGTAAGCCAGCTCGTCGATCATGGCCTGCATGCCTTCTTCGGGGTAGAGGAATTCCATCTCCTGCGATTTCAGGAAGGCTTCCACGCCGGGCCTGGCGCCCATGCCTATCTGGGCGTAGCCGGTCATGTCCACGCTGAGGGCGCGCACGCCGCGGTTGGTCTGGCTGAGGCAGAACTTTGCTATGTAGTCGGAGGCCGCCGCGTAGTCGGTCTGGCCCAGGTTGCCGAACTTGCCGGCGATGGAGGAGACCATCAACCAGAAGCCTTTTTCCTTGACCACTCCGGATTTCCACAGGTTTATCGCCGAGTTGGCCTTCACGTTGAAGATCAGCGTGAATTCCTCTACGGCTTTGTCCACGGCCAGCTTGGACCTTTCGAGGCCGGCGAAGTGCACCAGGCCGTCCACCGCTCCGAAGTCGGCCTTGATATTCTCCGTGGCCGCGGCGAAGCTCTCGGGGTTGTTGAGGTCGCAGCGGTAATAATGCACCTTTACGCCCAGCGCGCGGATCGCCTCCATGTTGCTGTGCATGTCGGCCGCGTCCTTGAGTTTCGTGAACTCGCGCTCGAGGATGGCGGGGGTCGGCTTTTCCACCGTCGCTTTTATCTCGGTCCAGAGCTCGCCGGTCTTGTAGGCTTTGAGCTGTTCCGGGCTCATGCCGGTCAGGCGCTTGGCCTTGTCGCTCACGTCGATGATGTCCAGCAGCACCAGATTGGGCTTGTGCTGCTCGGCCAGCATCCTGGAGAACAGCGCGCCCAGGCCGCGGCCGCCGCCGGTGACGATGACGTTCTTGCCCTGCAGCGGGGTGGTCAGGTGCGTTTTCTCCAGCGTCTGCGGTTTGCCTACCATCGTCCAGCGCTGCCCGTCGGCGTAGCCTATGGCCAGGCGCTTGTCCGAATAGAGTATCTCGTAGAACGCTTTCTGGACTATGGTCTGGTTGGAAGAGCTGGGCTCGAAGTCCAGCAGCTTCACCGCGCTGTGCTCGAATTCCTTGCGCAGGCACAGCGTAGTCCCGTGTATGGCCCCGTAGACCGGGTCGTATGACTCGCGGGTCTTGTAGCCGAAACCGCCGTCGAGCGTGGAGATGACGGCCATGAAGGTAGTGAACCCCGGGTCCGCCTTGGCCAGGCCCGCGCCCAGGTGCTTGGCGGCCAGGAACAGCGGCAGCGCGTAGCGCTTAAGGTCTTCGGAGGCCGCGGTTTCCGCGGACAGCGACTTCACCATGCAGCCGGGCAGGTAGACTATGCCCTGCGTATCCGGGTGGGCGGCGGCGAATTCGGTCAGCGCCAGCTCCAGCGCCGGGATGTCCCGGAAGTTCACGGTAATAGCGTCCTTGATCTTAGTCTTCGCCGGGGTGAAGATATACGAATCCGCCCGGTGCTTGTTCAGCTCGGCGCGGAAGGCCTTGGCCAGGTCCAGGTCTTCGGTAAAGATCGCCACGGGGCGCTTTGGAGAAAGCTTTTTTATGACTTCCTGCTCGACCGGGGCCGGGATGATGGCCGGCACGTGCCTGATGTGGCGGCGCGGCAGTTCCGGCTTGGGCTGCTTTTGCGCCGGTTTTTCCGCGGGTTTGGCCTGCACGTCCAGGAGGTCCGGCTGCACGGCTTTCGCGGCAGCCTGGGGCCTGGCGTCGGGCGCAGGGGCCGCCGCGGGCTGCTGCGCGGCCGCTTTTGAGTCCATGACGAAGCGGATGCAGTGCCTTATCGTCGGGTAATCTTTGAGCGACAGATTGTCCTTGCGCGGTATGGCGTAGTGTTCGCGCAGGGCGGCGAACAGTTCGGCCTGCTTCACGGTGTCGATGCCGAGGTCGGCTTCCATGTCGAGGTCCAGCTCCAGCATGTCTTTAGGATAGCCCGTTTTTTCGGCTATCATGGTAAGGATCTCGCCCCGGACCGTGTCCTCGTCCGGTGAGGACGCGGAGGCCGCCGGGCGCGGCTCTAAGGCCGGCTGCTCCTGCCGGGCGGCGGGTGCGGGAACGGGGGCCGGCGCGGGCGCAGCGGCGGCTTGGTTCGCGGCCGTTCCCCCTTTTTCGTCCATCACGTACTTTATGCAATGCCGGATGGTGGGATAATCTTTGAGCGACAGGTTGTCCTTGCGCGGTATGGCGTAATGCTCGCGCAGGGCGGCGAACAACTCGGCCTGCTTTACGGTATCGATGCCGAGGTCGGCCTCCATGTCGAGGTCCAGCTCCAGCATGTCCTTGGGATAGCCGGTCTTTTCCGCGATCATGTCCAGGATCTCGGCCTGGACGGTGTCCGCGTTCAGGGAACCCGCCGAAGCCGCGGGGCTGGCGGGTGCCGGAGCAGGAGCAGGTGCCGGCGCCGGTGCGGGCGCGGCGGCGGCCTGGCTTACTGCGGCAGCAGCCTGGCCGGCGGCCGCTCCGCCTTTTTCTTCCATCACGTATTTTATGCAATGGCGGATGGTCGGGTAATCTTTCAGCGACAGGTTATCCTTGCGCGGAATGGCGTAATGCTCGCGCAGGGCGGCGAACAGTTCGGCCTGCTTTACGGTGTCGATGCCGAGGTCGGCCTCCATGTCGAGGTCCAGCTCCAGCATGTCCTTGGGATAGCCGGTCTTTTCCGCGATCATGTCCAGGATCTCGGCCTGGACGGTGTCCGCGTTCAGGGAACCCGCCGAAGCCGCGGGGCTGGCGGGTGCCGGAGCAGGAGCAGGTGCCGGCGCCGGTGCGGGCGCGGCGGCGGCCTGGCTTACTGCGGCAGCAGCCTGGCCGGCGGCCGCTCCGCCTTTTTCTTCCATCACGTATTTTATGCAATGGCGGATGGTCGGGTAATCTTTCAGCGACAGGTTATCCTTGCGCGGAATGGCGTAATGCTCGCGCAGGGCGGCGAACAGTTCGGCCTGCTTTACGGTGTCGATGCCGAGGTCGGCCTCCATGTCGAGGTCCAGCTCCAGCATATCCTTGGGATAGCCGGTCTTTTCGGCTATCATGTCCAGGATCTCCGCCTGGACGGTGTCGGCGTTGAGCCCGGGCTGGGCGACCGAAATTCGGGCGGCCGGCGCCGGGGCGGCGGCTTTAGGTGCCGGCGCCGCTGCGGGCGCGGCGCTCGCGGCGGCGGGCGTCTGGCCGGCTGCCGCACCGCCTTTTTCTTCCATCACGTACTTTATGCAATGGCGGATGGTCGGGTAATCTTTGAGCGACAGGTTCTCCTTGCGCGGAATACTGTAATGCTCGCGCAGGGCGGCGAACAGCTCCGCCTGCTTCACGGTATCGATGCCGAGGTCGGCTTCCATGTCGAGGTCGAGTTCCAGCATATCCTTGGGATAGCCGGTCTTTTCCGCGATCATGTCCAGGATCTCGGTCTGGACGGTGGCGGCGTTCAAGGCCGCCGCGGGGCGTGAGAGGGCCGGGGCGGGCGCGGCTTTAGGCGCCGCGGCAGGCATGCTTGCGGTATGACGCTCGGCGGCCGGCGCGCGCACTGCAGCTGCCGCGGAGGCCGCTACGGGCTCCCTGGCCGGGGCGGGCGCGTGGGGCGCGGTCTTTCCGGCGGCAGGTTTTTTGTCTTTGATCCTGAGCGTGTTGAACACCACTTCGAGTTCCGCGGCCGGGTCGCCGGAGATCTCTTTCAGCCAGTCCCGGTAGCGGGCGGGATTTTCGAAACGGCTCTGCCCCTCTTTCCAGACGCGCTCCGTCATGGACATGGCCATGTGCGAGCCGAAGCCCGCCGCGAAGCGCAGGGCGTACTTCAGGTCGTAATGGCCGCCTTTGGAGAGGTTTATGCCGGCCAGTTCAGGGTCCGGTATCTTGTAGTTGGCTATGGGCGGGATGATCCCGGTGTTGAGCGCGCGTATGGCGACCACATCTTCGAGGGAGGCGCCCATGGTATGGCCGGTCACGCCCTTCACGTTGCTGACCACCACCTTCTCGGCGCTGGCGCCGAAGGCGCGCTTCAGGGCTTTCACTTCGGCCGAGGCGCTGCCGCCGCGGGCCGGGGTGTAGGTCTCGTGCGACATGAACATCGTGTAGGGAGCCATCTCCTCTTTTTTCAGGCCGTAGAGGTTCTCTACTTTGGCCACGAACTTTTCCATGACCGAGGCCACGTGGTCCGTGTCCAGGCGGGTGGCGTGGAAGGCGGAATTGGCGCAATCGGTAAGCAGCAGGCGGGCGAGCGGCACCATGCCGCGGCCCCGGGTGAGGGTTTCGTCCTCTATGACAATGCCTACGGCGGCCGAACCTACTATCAGGCCGTGGCGGCGGAGGTCGAAAGGCAGCGCCGCCTCGGAGACGTTCTCCTTGGTGGTGGCCGTGCCCGAGGCCAGGAAGCCGGGCATGGTCCACTGCTGCATGGTCTGGCTGGTGATGTCGTCCCCGGCTATGACCACTACGCGCTTGCATTTGCCGGCGCGGATCCAGGATTCGGACAGGTGCACCGCTTCGGTGGTGGAGGCGCAGGCCGCGCTGACGTGGATGGCGGGGCCTTTGGCCCCCACCCACTGCGCGAACTGGCTGTCGGCGATGGGGATGACCTTCAGCAGGAAGTTCTGGCTGAAGGAATACGGGTCTTTGCCCTCTCCGGGGCGGTAGCCGGCGAATTCCTTCTGCAGCCAGGCGCGCAGCCCGGCTTTATCGGCTTCGGTGGGCAGCTTGTCCACTATCCGGTGGTAAACTTCCCACAGCTGCTCGGCTGTTTTGCCGGCGTACTTGTGGTTGAAATAACTGGTCACTTCCTGGATCAGCGGCTCGCTGACCGGGAAGGCCGAGGCGAACACCACGCCGGTCTCGGAGGCGACGGGCTCGGGCAGGGCCCACTTCTCGGGCAGGTAGCTGCCGGTGGTGGTCTTCTTGTAATAATGGATCAGCGGCAGCCCGGCGTCCTTAAGCGCCAGCACGCCCGCGCCTATGGCCATCTTGAACGTCGCGCTCAGCGCCTTGGCCACGGTGTTGGGCAGGCCGAACTCGGCTTCGATGTCGAGGGAACCCGCCCTGGCGGACAGTTTGATCGCCTGGTCCACCGAATCTATCTTCTCTATGCTGTGGTTGCCCGTCGGGGACTTCACCACGCGGATGATGTTCTTGTCGATCTGCTGCGCCCGCCACTCGCCGGGGATGGACTCTATCATGTTCTTGCCGGCCAGGATCTCGTCGAGGTTGTGCTCGCGGAACAGCTTGTCCCAGGTGCCGGGCGTGCCGCCGGCTATGCCGGAGACCGCGATGGGGTTGAAGTTGAAGCCGAATTTCTCGGCGAAGGCGGCCTTGTCGGCCGGCAGCGTCGAGAGTCCCGCGTTCGGGGCCGGGACCTGCGAGGCGGCGCCGGCGGGGGCGGTCACTTTCAGCGCCCAGTTCTGGTAGTAAGGGTTGAAAAATTTCCCGCCCTGCTGCGGAACTTTGCCGTCCCAGTTCACCGGGATGCCCAGCGCCGTCATGTTGGCCAGCAGGTCGTTGAACTCGGTGATGCCGCCGCGCTTGGGGTGGTTGGCCGCCAGCACGGTGATATCCGCTTTGTCCTTGAGCGTGGAGGTGGCGAAGGCGCTGAGCACGCGCTTGGGGCCGCACTCGATGAACGTGCGCACGCCCTCGGCGTACATCCGCTCCAGCTGCTTGATGAACTCGACGGGGCTGGTCATCTGCTTGATCAGCATGTCGTAGATGCCCTGAGTGTCGGTAGGGAAGAAGTCCGCGGTCACGTTGGACAGGATCTTCATGTCGGCGGCTTTTATCGGGATGTTCTGCAGGAACTTGCGGTACGGGCCCATCGCCGGGGCCACGATCTCCGAGTGGAAAGCGTGGGACACGGGGATCTCCCCCGCCTCTACGCCCAGGCCCTTGAAGATCTCCAGCGCCTGCTCCACGGCTTTCGCCTCGCCGGCTATCACGGTCTGCAGCGGGCAGTTCTTGTTGGCGCAGATGATGTAGCCCTTGATCTTTTTAAGCTGCTCCTCCACCTTGTCGCAGCCCCAGGCTACGGAGGCCATCTTGCCGGGGTCGTCCACTTTCACCGACGACATTTCCTTGGCGCGGCTGGTCACGGCGCGCAGGCCGTTCTCGAAGGTGAAGATGCCTGCCGCGGTGGCGGCGGCGTACTCGCCCAGCGAGTGGCCTATGGCCATGTCGGGCTTTATGCCGAACTCGCGGAACAGGCGGTACATCGCTATGTCCGCCGTCATCATCGACGGCTGGGTAAGCTGGGTCTGCTTTATGGCGGCCTCGCGCTTCGCGAGCTCTTCCTTGCCCTCGCCGGGCTTGGACCAGATCGCCTCGGTGAGCTTGATGCCTATCATCTTGTTAAGGATGACGTCGGCCTCGTCGAAGGTCTCCTGCACGGTCTGGTACTTGGCGGCCAGGTCCCTCATCATGTCCACGTACTGCGAGCCCTGGCCGGGGAACAGCAGGCCCACCTTGGCCTGGTTGGTGCCGGTCTTGAAGGTGTAGACGCCCTTCAGTTTGAAATTGAGCGGCGGCTCGGTCCAGGCCTCGGCCTTGGCGTTCTTCGCCATGAACTCTATCTTCTCGACGAGGTCCTTCGGGGACTTGGCCACTATGGAAACGCCCCAGGCTGCCTTCGCTTTGGTCATCGAAGGCTGGGCGTAGACGGACATCGGGTAGGCCTCGGGCCACTTCGAGAAAACGGCGGCGCTCTCGGCCTTGGCGTTCTTTATGACCTCGTCCGGGGTGGCCCCGGTGAAGGTGACGGCCTCGCCCTGTATGTTGGCGAAAGGCGCGCGCGGGTTCTCGACTATCTGCACG
>DAOPZW010000120.1:0-7084 GCA_035353595.1 Elusimicrobiales bacterium
TTCGGAGAAAGGCGTAAAGCTCGCCTATGTAACGCTGCATATCGGCTGGGGCACCTTCCGCCCGGTCCGGGCGGAGGATCCCGCGAACCACGTTATGATGGAAGAGGAATGCGTAGTCGGAGAAGAAGCCGCCGAAGCTATAAACAGCCACCGTGCGCAGGGCGGCAGGCTGATAGCGGTCGGCACTTCTTCCATGCGCACGCTGGAGACCATGTCGGACGGGAGCGGCGCCGTCAGGCCGGGCCGGGCCAGGGCAGGGCTTTTCATCAGGCCGGGCTACAAATTCAGGACCGCCGGCGCTTTCATCACGAACCTCCACGTCCCGGATTCCGCGCCGCTGTATATGACGGCGGCTTTCGCGGGCAGGGAACTGCTCTTCAAGGCTTACACGGCCGCGGTGCGGGAAAAATACAGGTTCTACTCCTACGGCGATTCGATGTTCATCTCGTGACCGGAGTTCGGAAATCTAACACGCGCGATCAAGGACAACTCATGCATCATTTTGAGATCTTAAAACAAGACGGAGAAACGGCGGCTCGGGCGGCCGTGGTGAAGACGAACCGCGGGCTTATCCATACACCGGTTTTCATGCCGGTGGCCACGCAGGGAACGGTCAAGGCCGTCACACAGCGGGACCTGGCGGAAATAGGCGCGGAGTGCCTGCTCTCGAACACCTACCACCTTTATCTGCGCCCCGGGCTCGATACGCTGGAGCGCTTTGGCGGCCTGAACGGTTTCATGAACCACCCGGGCCCGGTGCTTACGGATTCCGGCGGCTTCCAGGTTTACAGCCTGAGCCGGCTGCGCAAGATAACGGATACCGGCGTGCATTTTTCCTCCCACATCGACGGCAGCCCGCATTTCTTCACCCCGGAAAAAGTGATAGATTTCCAGTCTTCCATCGGCTCCTCCATCTGGACCTGCCTGGACGTCTGCCTGGGCAACCCCGCCACGCGCGAGGAGGCCGTGGACGCCCTGAAGAAGACCATGAACTGGGCGCAGCGGGCCAAGGGCCGCTTCCTTGAGAAAACGCGCGACATGGAGCCGGCGAAGAAGCCGCTCTTCTTCGGAATAATCCAGGGTTCGATCTACCCCGACCTGCGCGCCGAGGCGGCCAGGCACATGGCCGAGCTTAACCCGGACGGCTTCGCCATAGGCGGGCTCTCAGTAGGCGAAAGCAAGACGCAGATGCTCGAGTCGCTGGCGGCGGCGGTGGAGCAGCTGCCCAAAGATAAGCCGGTGTATTTCATGGGCCTCGGCTCGCCCGAGGACATGTGGGATTCGGCGGAACTCGGCGTCGACATGTTCGACTGCGTGCTGCCCACACGCAACGCCCGCAACGGCCAGGCGCTCACCTCGGGCGGCAAGTTCTATATCAAGAACGCGCCGCACAAGAACGACGACTCCCCCATCGACCCGCTGTGCGACTGCATCTGCTGCCGCAATTATTCGCGCGGCTACCTTTCGCACCTCTTTAAGGCCAAAGAGCTGCTGGTCAGCCAGCTGCTCTCCATCCATAACCTGCGCTTCCTGATAAACCAGACGAAAATGATGCGCATGGCGGCGGCGTCCGGTACTTTCAAGCAGGCAAAAAAAGCCTTTAAGGACGCTTATCTCCCTAAATAAAGCGCGAATATAAGACCGGCCTTATAAATGGGCTGAAAATTTGTTAAAATAATCAGCGTAAGTTTCGACGACGGAGGACTAATGCAACCGAATTCGCCAGTAATGCAGCTTATCCCCTTTATCGCGGTAGCGGCCATCTTCTACTTCCTGCTCATCAGGCCCCAGCAGAAGCAGGTGGCTGAAACCAAGAAGATGCTGGAAGCGCTCAAGCCCGGAGACCGCATAATGACGCGCGGCGGCATGCTGGGCGTGATAACAGCCCTGAAAGATGAAGAGGCCGAAATAGAGATCGCCAAAGGCATTAAAGTGACTTTCACCCGCAGCGCGATCGGCACCGTGCTGAACCCCAACTCCCCGGTCAAAGCCGCCTGACGCGGCTCCGGAGCCGCGCAGTGCGGCGGGCAGATTTACAACTCGGCGTTCGGTTCTTTATAACTACCAAGGAGCACCATCGGAAATGGATAAATTACACTGGAAGATAGGCTCTGTACTCGGCCTCCTGATACTTTCATTCTGGCTGCTGTACCCGAGCATAGAGTGGTATACCAAAACCCCTGATGAAAGGGCCAAGACCGAGGCCATGCGCATGCGCCCCAAGCGCATCATCAACCTCGGCCTCGACCTGAAGGGCGGCACCCACATGCTGCTGGAACTGGACGTCGAGAAGCTGGATAAAAAAGAGAAGCTCAACGACGCCATGTCCCGCGCCATCGAGATCATCCGCAACCGCATCGACCAGTACGGCGTGGGCGAAACCCCCATTTCCCGCCAGGGCGAACGCTGGATCTCCGTCGACCTGCCCGGCATTTCCAATACCGCCGAGGCCGAGAACCTTATCGGCAAGACCGCCCAGCTGGAGTTCCGCCTGGTAAGTTCCGCCAACGAGGTAGCCACCGTGCTTGCCAAGGTTGACGGCATGGACCAGCCGCCTTTCCAGAAGGACGGCGCGCTGGTCCCCGAAGTGGCCAAGCTGATGCCCAAGAACACCATCCTCTGCAAAGCGGCTCCCGGCCCCGAGGGTGAAAGGGCCCGGTACTATGTGCTCGAGTCCTCCGTCATCCTTACCGGCGCTTCCCTCGAGAACGCCCGCGTCGAGACCGACCGGCAGTTCGGCACGCCGGCCATCGGCTTCACCTTCAATAAGGAAGGCGGCCGGGTCTTTGAAACTTTCACCGGCGCGAACGTGGGCAAGTACCTCGCTATAGCGCTGGACGGGGTGGTGCACTCCGCCCCCGTCATTAAAAGCCGCATAGGCGGCGGTTCCGGGGTTATCGAAGGTTCCTTCACCCTGGAAGAGGCCCGCGGCCTGGCCATTATCCTGCGCGCCGGCGCGCTGCCCGCCCCCGTGAACATAATCGAGAAGCGCGTGGTCGGCCCCGGCCTCGGCGAAGACTCCATAAAGAAGGGCCTCACGGCCGGCGGCATCGGCTTCCTCCTTGTGGTGCTCTTCATGCTGGTCTACTACCGCGCCGGCGGCTTTGTGGCCAATATCGCGCTGGCGCTCAACTTCGTCTTCCTGATCGCCTGCATGGGCTACTTCGGCGCCACGCTGACGCTGCCCGGCATAGCCGGCATGATCCTGTCCCTGGCCATGGCCATCGACGCCAACGTGCTGATCCTGGAGCGCATGCGCGAAGAACTGCTGTTGTCCAAGCCGGTGGCGATGATCATCCCCACCGCCTATGACAAGGCCTGGAGCGCCATCCTCGATTCCAACGTCACCACCTGGATAGCGGCCATCTTCCTCTTCCAGTTCGGCTCCGGCCCTGTGAAGGGTTTCGCCGTAACGCTGACCATCGGTCTGCTGGTCGGTATGTTCACCTCTGTTTTCGTGACCAGGGTCATCTATGAATTTTGGCTCACTTCCAACCCCAAGGAGCTCAGCATATGATAGTACTGATCAAAAAAACCAACATAGACTTTATCAAGAAGCGTTTCCTCTTCTTCGCGATCTCCGGAGTGATGATCGCCGCCGGGGCCATTTCCATGGCCGTGAAAGGCATAAATCTGGGGCTGGACTTCACCGGCGGCACCATGCTGCAGCTGCGCTTCTCCGCCCCGGTGAGCACCGCAGATGTGCGCGCGGCGCTGAACAAGGGCGGCATCGAGACCACGCTCCAGAGCCTGGACAATAACGCCTACCAGGTAAAGGTGAAGGGGCCGCAGGAAAAAGTCAACGAGATCTCCGACCGGATCCTGGGCGCGTTTGCGGCCAACCTGCCCGGCAACGCGTTCACCGAGGAGAAGCGGGACTATGTCGGCGCCGTCGTGGGCAGGGACCTGGCCAAGAAGGCGCTGTTCGCCTTCATCCTGTCCTTCTTCGGCATCATCGTCTATGTCGCCTTCCGCTTCGCCACTCCCGTCTGGGGCGCGGCCGGCGTAGTAGCCCTGATGCACGACGTCTTCGTGGCCGTGGGAGCGCTGTCTATAACCAACAGGGAGATAGACCTGGTGATAGTGGCCGCCCTGCTGACCATAGCCGGCTACTCCATCAACGACACCATCGTCATCTTCGACCGTATGCGCGAAAATATGCGCATTTTCCCCAAGATGCCCCTGGGCCAGCTGGCCAACGCCAGCATCAACGAGACGCTGTCGCGCACGCTGATAACCAACTTCACCGTGCTGGCGGTGGTCCTGATCCTGTTCGTCTTCGGCGGCGAGGTGATAAACAACTTCGCGTTCACCATGCTGGTGGGCAGCATCTGCGGAACTTATTCCACCATCGCCATCGCCACCCCGCTGGTTTACCAGTGGGAGCGCGCCGGTCACCGGAAACCGTAAACTGTGCCGCGGGCCCGTTTGGAGACAATGTGCGAAAGGTAAAGAAGTTTAAAATACAGGTATACTCCCACGAGGTGCTGGTGAAGGCGCGCAAGCACAAGCTCGACCTGGCCGGCGCGGGCCTGGGCGAAGAGCAGGCCGTGCGCGAATACGCCTCTGCGCTGGCCGCGGCGCTGGAGCCGGCGGTGGTGTTCGAATACCTGCCGCCGGCAGATACCACGGCCTCGCGCATAAACCCCGGCGGCGGTGCGCCGCTTACCGTGGGCATCCTTACCCTGGGGAAAACTTTCGAAGCCCGGCTTTCCGCCCCCCCCGACGAAACGCACCGGCGTCTCGATCAGATAGCGGCGCAGGTCTTTCTGAAGACCGCCGTGGGCGTAACGTCCGGAGTGGCGCTCAGGGAAGCGGAGCCTGAGGGCTTTGAGTTGGGAGACCCGCTTTATATCCTGGCCTGTCCCGAGCCCGAGGCGCCGCAGCGCGAGACCACCGACGTTCCGCTGTATGAGCATGAACTGGTAGGAGAGCTCTGCGGCCGCCTGGAGGCGGAAAAGATCGGCGTCACTTTCGACGGCGCGGCTTTCTCCCCCAAGTACTCCGCCTTGTTCGCCCTGCCCTGGCTCCCCAAGAAAAAGAAAAAAAGCTGAGCTGTCCGCCCCTTTCATGGGTTTACTACTATTGCTGATCTATAGCGCGCTGGCCCCGGCCATCGCGCTGCTTTACGCCGTATTCTTTTTCCTTTCGCCCCGCCGCGCCCTGATGAAGAGCCTCGGCGGCGAACTGGGCGAGCGCCTGGCCCTCGCCCCCGCCCCCGCGGGGGAGCGGCCGCTCTGGGCGCACGCGGCCTCGGTGGGCGAGGTAAAAGCCGTGGTGCAGCTGGCGCCGGAGCTGGCCGGCGCTCTGAAAGCCCCCCTGCTGATAACTACTTCTACCGCCTCAGGCAGGGCCGAAGCCGCCGGCCTTACGCCGCACGCGCGCCTGGCGCCGCTGGATTTTTACCCGCTGGCCGCCCGCTTTATCGGCCGGCTCCGGCCCCGTATGCTGGTGCTGGTGGAAACGGAGATCTGGCCCGCCACCCTTTACGCGGCGGCCCGCGCCGGCGTGCCGGTTTTTATGGTCAATGCCCGGATCTCCGGCAGCACCGCCGCGCTTTACCGGGGGCTGGGCCCTCTGTCCAGGCTGGCTTTTTCCGGCGTAAAACAGGTGCTGGCCCAGACCGAGGCGGACGCGGCCCGCTTCCGCAGCCTGCCCGGGCTTGCCGGGAAGGTTACGGTCACGGGGAATTTGAAGTACGACCAGCTGGGAGCGTCCGCCGCGGGCAGGGACAAGGTTAAAGAGTTCCTCGACGCTTCGGACTGGGGCAATTCCCCCGTTTTTACGGCGGGCAGCACGCATCCCGAAGAAGAGCCGGTGGTGATCTCGGCCTGGCTGGCGGCCAGAAAAAACATCCCCTCGCTTAAACTGATAATGGTGCCGCGCCACCCGGAAAAGCTGTCCGAGGCCGAAGCTGTCCTGAAAAGCCGGGGCATAGCTTTCATGCGCTGGTCCGCTACCGTGGTCCCGCACGAGACCGACTGCCTGCTGGTGGACGCCATGGGCCTGCTGCAGGCCTTCTATGCGGTTTCCTCGGTGTGTTTCGTGGGCGGTACGCTGGATAATACCGGCGGCCATAACGTGCTGGAGCCGGCGCTGTTCGCCAAGCCCGCCCTGTTCGGCCCCAATTACGCCAATGCGCGCAACGCCGGCGACGCTTTGATAAAGGAAAAAGGCGGCTTCCTGGTGGAAACCGCCCCTCAGATGGCTGAAGTTCTCAGCCGGCTCTTAACCGACAGTAAAGCGCTGCTCGTAGCCAAGGGCAACGCCTGCAAAACCCTTACCGCGCTGAAAGGCGCCACCCGCAAAACGATAGACGCCTTAACCGCGCATACGCTCCGCTGAATAAATCACCAGAACGAGCCTCCGCCGGGAGCCGCCCAATCGCCATTCGCTGTGCCGGTGGAGACCACCATCCTGGGGCTCGAACAATTCGTGCAGAAATAAATTTCACCGACGGCAGCCGCATGATTCGCTATCAGCCACGCCACGTCATGTGAAGCCAGCTTTATCGAGCCGGTAAGCCCGGTCATGGAAGTAATATCCGCGTTGGCTCCGCTGGCCGCGGTGCCGGGGAAATCCCCCGCGACGGCGATGCTTGGCTGGCCGGTGCCGGTGGTGTTCTTCAGTATGCCGGTAGCCAGGCCGGCCAGCGACACCCCGTTAATTTTAACTACAGTAAGCGCTCCGCTGCCCGTGGCGTCGCCCGTGTGGGTGGCGTTGGTTACCAGCCCGCTATAGTTGCTGTTAACGGCATTGTCACCTGTATTAGTTCCTGAGAGGTTTGCCACGGCGCCGTTGGCTAACATGGCATTGGAGATGGCCCCGTTGCCTATGGAAGTGGTGTTGCCTACGCTGGTCACTACTCCGGTAAGATTGGCGTTGGTGGCGTCGTTGCCGTTCAGTTTCTGGATCGCCGACAGGATGGAGTCCGCGGCGGTAATGGCTCCGGCGCCCGAGGTGTAGCCGGTCAACACCTTTGCGATAACCGGTGCGTTGGTCAGCGTGGTGGTGTTGCCCACTGAAGTTACGTCGCCGGTGAGGTTGGCGTTGGTGGCGTCGTTGCCGTTCAGTTTCTGGATCG
>DAOPZW010000120.1:7184-9439 GCA_035353595.1 Elusimicrobiales bacterium
GTACTTTGGCGATAACCGGTGCGTTGGTCAGCGTGGTCGCGTTACCGACGCTGGTTACGTCTCCGGTGAGGTTTGCGTTGGTGACCACGGTGGTCACATTTCCGGCCGACGTTACCATTCCCGAGAGATTGGCATTGGTGGCGTCGTTGCCGTTCAGTTTCTGGATCGCCGACAGGATGGAGTCCGCGGCGGTAATGGCTCCGGCGCCCGAGGTGTAGCCGGTCAGTACTTTGGCGATAACCGGTGCGTTGGTCAGCGTGGTCGCGTTACCGACGCTGGTCACGTCGCCGGTGAGGTTGGCGTTGGTGGCGTCGTTGCCGTTCAGTTTCTGGATCGCCGACAGGATGGAGTCCGCGGCGGTAATGGCTCCGGCGCCCGAGGTGTAGCCGGTCAACACCTTGGCGATAACCGGTGCGTTGGTCAGCGTGGTGGCGTTGCCCACTGAAGTTACGTCGCCCGTAAGATTGGCGTTGGTGGTTACGGTAGCGGCATTGCCGACGGTGTTGCCTGTTCCGCCGCGGTTCACAGGGATCGTGCCGCCGTCCCAGGTGGCATTTCCCCCTCCGCTTCCTATAGCCCCTGTATTTGAAATGCGCACCGTGCCGCCGGTCTTGATATTGTTCGCCGCGTTGATGTCGCCGTAACCCAGCACGTTGCCGCCGACGAACAAGTCTTCCGAGGCGGTGCCGCCGGACTGGACCAGGGCGCCCAGCACCAGGTCGCCGTTACGGATGTTCACCAGCGAGCTGGGAACGAACTGGCCGCCGATGGCGATGTTTCCGCCGCTCTTAACCGTAAGCCCGGTAACGCCGCCGGACTTGAGAATGACATTGCCGGCGCCATTGGTGTCAATGTCGGCTTCCACCAGCGCATCCCCGTTGTTCGACAGGGAATAGGCGGAACCGACGGTAGCTGCGCTGTCCATTGAAGACCCGTCCGCGAATATTATCTTGTGATCGTTGCCTGCCCCGTCCTGGCCGGCCAGGCGTATGTTGCCCTGCACCGTAAGGCGCGCGGGAGGGTTCAGGATATCAAGCACCGTGGTGCCCATGGCCACATTGCCGTTGGCCGAGCTCACGAAGATGGCCGGCGGAGTATTGTAGCCGGTAGAAACCCACAGCACGCTGTTCTCTATGCGGTGGTAGGTCGCGTCGGTAAAAGTTTTTGTCGAGTTCCCCACCATCAGCGCCAGGTTCGGCCCGTTGCGGGTCTCGAAGCGCGCGGCTTCGGAGCCGGGCCCGCTTCCGCGGTGAAATTTAAGGATGGCATTACCCGAGGAACCGCCGGAAATATAAACTATGGCGTTGGTGCTGGTATTGACCGGGTCCCCCACCTGCAGGTAGCTGGCTTCGGGGAAGTCGAAATCCGTCACCCCTACGCCGAGGCGCCGGCTGGCGAAAACATCGCTGGAGAAGGTGTTGTAGAAATTGCCGAAGGTGTTGGCGGCGTCGAGGTAGGCGGGGTTGCCTCCGCCGCCCTGCCGTACGATATTGCCGTATACGGTGAGGTCCCTGCTGACCGTGAGGTTGCCGTAAATATTAGTCGAGGACAATTCCACCGAATTGGAAAGCTTGTTATTCGCGGTGAAGTTGCCGCTCACCGCTACCGCGCCCGAGAAAGCCGCCGTGGCGGCGATGATGCCGTTCTCGGCGCGCACGCTGCCGCCCACGTGCAGCTTTTCAACTGGGGTGTCCGTCCCTATCCCGACGTAATACCGGGAGCCGAAAGGAAAATTGTTCTGGAGGACCAGCGGCATATCTATCTGCGTCCTGATCTCATTGCCCGTGGCCAGCGAATTCGAATCGAACGCGCCGATGGTTACGGAACTGCCGCGCAGGCCGGCGGTGGAGAATATTATCCCGGCCGCCTGCAAACTGGTTGAAGGCGCGGTGACGCCGACGCCGACAAAACCGTTGGAGTTCACGCGCATGCGCTCTAGGCCGTTGGAGAACAGCGTGATTGTGTTGTTGGCCGCGCCGATCGTGATATACTCGCCGTTGGCCCCTGTCACCTTGCCGCCGTCCACTATCAGCGTGCCTTTTATATTAGTCTCCCCGTCGTCGCGGTCGTAGATGCCTTCATTTCCCACGTATAAGCTGCCGTCCACGTCGAGCCGTCCCATGGGCACACTTAAAACGGTGAAATCCGGCCCGATGCCCACGTCCCCGTTGTCCATGATGACGGCGGTCTGTCCCTGGTTGCTGGAGAAGATCGTGTCGCCGGGATTGTTCGTCCCGGCCTGGATGAGCAGGTCT
>DAOPZW010000121.1:0-9384 GCA_035353595.1 Elusimicrobiales bacterium
CCCACCGCGTGATGCGCGCCATGCTTTTTTCCGGCGGCCCGGAGCACAAGGTGCACAGCCAGTACGGCCTGCTGTGCTGCGAATGTTCGCTGTGCAGCCTGTACTCCTGCCCCGAGGGCCTGAACCCGCGCGAAGCCTGCATAGCCGCCAAGAGCGACCTGCGCGCGCAGAAGATAGGCTTCAAGAATTCGGCCCTGAACACCGGGCGGGCGCCGCAGGTGCACCCGGTGCGCGATTTCCGCAAAGTGCCGGTCTCCAAGCTGGTGCGGCGGCTGGGGCTGGAGGATTACAACAAGGACGCCCCCTGGACCGACGCCGTGTATAAGCCCGCGAAAGTGCGCATCCTGATGGCCCAGCATATAGGCGCGCCCTGCGTGCCCTGCGTAAAAGAGGGCCAGCGCGTGGAAAAGGGCGCGGTGGTGGGCGACGTCCCCGCCGACAAGCTGGGCTGCCCGGTGCACGCCAGCATAGCCGGCACCGTGGGCCGGGTCAATGAAAAATACGTGGAGATAAGCGCTTAAGGTCTTTATGCTGAACGCAATAGGCGGTGTTGAACTTTCGAGCGTGGCCAAGGGCATGGAAGCGGCCGACGCCATGCTTAAAACCTCGAATATCCGGCTGATACTTTCGCGCTCCATCTGCGCGGGCAAGTACCTGGCGCTGGTGGCGGGCGACGTGGGCGACGTGAACGCGGCCGTCGAGGCCGGCGCCGCCAGGGCCGCCCATTCCCTGGTGGACAGTTTCGTCATCCCCAACATACATCCCGACGTTTTCCCGGCCATAGAAGGCACCACCGTGGTGGACGGCCTGGAGGCGCTGGGGATCGTGGAGGCTTTCTCGGTAGCGGCCCTGATAGAGGCCGCCGACGCCGCCGTCAAGGCCGGCGACGTGAAACTCCTGGAGATACGCCTGGCTATGGCACTGGGCGGCAAAGCTTTCGTCACCATGACCGGCAGCGTGGCCGCGGTGGAAACCGCCGCGGCCGCCGGCGCCGCGGTAGCAGGCAAAAAAGGCCTGCTGGTGGAAAAAGTGGTGATCCCGCAGCCCCGCCAGGAGCTGCTGCGCGAGATCATTTAGCCTTCCTGAATTTCAGCGTTGATCGGAACAGGGTTTGGGTTCTCTCGTGCTTTGCCGCGTGCGCCGCGGGGAGCGGGTTAGCAAAACGCGCTCCGCCACACCGTGGCGTCGCTCCTCCTCCGGCCTCGGCGCTTACGCAAGCCTCGGCCGTCGGAAGGTTTTGCTAACCCGCTCCCCGCGGCGCACGCGGAGCCTTCACGAGGATCGGCGCAGATAACCGACGGTTTGTCGGCAGGATGGCGGAAGGGCGCCGGGATTAGTCAAATGATCAAATACGTCCCCTCTTCTGCCGCGGTAACTTGAAAGGGGGATCCTGATGGTGCAAAGCGGATATTTTAAAGTGCATTTTACCGAGGGGGAATACGTTTTCCCTTCAGACGTAAAAATACAGGAGCTCCAGCGGGAGGAGGTCGCCGCGCTGCTGTCCGGGCCGGCCAGGAGCGGGTGCAGGACGGCTGTAAAGGCTGTGTGCGTCTGCGGCTTATTCTTCGCTGTCTCGGTTTTTTGGCTTCGCGATACGATATTTATATGGGCGGGCGGTATCGTGTTCCTTGGCGTTGCCGGGCTGCTTATTAACGAGATCCTTAAATACAGGTGCGCGCTTGATATGGCCGCGAACCCGCAAAGGCTGTTATGGGCGCATCCAACAGCCTGGACCAAGGATCCGAATGACCGTAACAGCGAGGCCACTTTCGCCACTTTTCACAGTGAAAGCGGCCGGTCGCTGGAAGTGTGGATGCGCAGTGAAACCCGCACAGCGCTGTTCGCCTGGTTCAAGCAGCAGAATCCGGCGGTCCGCCTTACCGGTTCCCCTCCGCGCTGATAAATTTGAGGAAACTGCGGGGCGGTGGTGGGAGCGGGTTAGCAAAACCTTCCGACGGCCGAGGCTTGCGTAGCGCCGAGGCCGGAGGAGGAGCGACGCCACGGTGTGGCGGAGCGCGTTTTGCTAACCCGCTCCCACCACCGCCCCCGCCCATGGTGTCAGGGGCGGGCGGCCAGGTTCAGCCGGCCGGTTTTCCACAGGGCCAGGGAACTGAAAGTCCTCGTCCAGAAATTCGCCTTCTCGTCGGCGGGATACTTGAAAAAATCCACGGTCCAGCCGTAGCGCGGATCTATGTACAGGTCGCGCAGCACATTTGCGATATGCTTCGGCTTCCATTCGGCGTAGACCAGCAGGTCGTAGACGAAACCCATCATGTTCTTGGGCTGCAGCGCCAGCGGGTTCGGCGTCTCCAGGACGCTCCTGGCGAAATCCGTCAGCCGGCCGTCGTGCCTGGCCCTTTCCAGGGCCGCGTGCCGGGGCAGGTCTTCGGTAGCGTCGAACTCGGCGTGGAACTTGAAAAGGTCGCTGCGCCGGTACTCGCGCACGAAGTCTATGAGACTGTCGTCGGCGTCCGGGATGAGGCCTGAGAAACGCTGCGCATGCCGCGAGGCTTTTTCCAGGTCCCACATGCAGTCCGCGATGTGGTCCATGTCCGTTTCTTCCACCGCGGTCTTGCCGTCGAAGCAGGCGCCGATAACGTCCACCAGCGGCGGGTGGTGGAAGAAATGGTACTTGTCGTGGTTCTTCTTGTGCAGGCTGAACGGGCTCCTGAGCGACCGCATGAACGGCGAGCCCTCCGCCCAGGAATTGTCCAGGTTTATGCACCGGTCGAGGCTGTCGGAAATGGTCACCGGCAGCTTGCCTTCGGCTTCGTTGTTCCTGAACTTCTCTATGGCCAGCAGGGAGACGTATTCCGCCAGTTTCCCCAGACCGCTGAACATGCGGGCCGCGTCCAGCGAGACGCCCCACCAGCGTTTTATGTCCCGGGGGTCGGTATGCATGCAGGCCCGCACCAGGTCGGCTTCCAGCCAGCCTATGCCCGCCAGCTCGACGGCCGCGCGCGTGCCCAGCTGGTTCTGCCAGATGAGGTGCGCGCCGGAAGGCGTGTAATCCAGCAGGTAAGGGATGCCGCGCCGCCGGAAAAAATCCTCGACGAAGCGGAACACCGGCACCATCTGTTTGAACCAGTGCCGCTGGGACTGCTTGTGGGTGTAAAGTTTGTGGTTCTCGCCCAGCAGGAAGATCTCGAAATCCAGCGGCATCAGCACCGAGCGGCTGCGCTCGCCCACTATGGGCAGGTGCACCTGCATGCCTTTTCTGACGGTGAATTTCTCCAGCTGGTCCGCCGGCTCCACCGCCACCAGGAAGGAGGGGTCCCAGCCGTCGGCCAGCAGGTCGCGGCCGGCGGCCACCACGTAATGGCAGCCCCTGAAGCTGTTCTTCAGCTGTTTGATAACGGTTGCATAATACTCCTGAGGGGTCATGGCCGGGCCTCCGTGCGCCTGCGGATTTAATACAGGCAGTATAGCACTTCGCCTCTGCATGGGAAAGAATTGATAGAATAAGGCAGGCCGCCCGCAGCGTAAAAGGCGGGCGTTCTAAAAATAAAGCGGGGTTCTCCGTACCAGGAATGGAATATAAAGCTCTCATCCCGTCCGACCGCGCCCCGGCCCCTTTCGCCGGCGCGCTGCCGGCGGACGCGCGGCACCGGTGGAGCGTGCTGCTGCTCTGGGCCTGCTTCCTGGCTTACCTGGCTTACTGGGCCCGCCTGCACTGGGGGTGGCTGTTCGATCCCCTGCTGCAGAACGACGACGCCAGGATATGGATATTCCCGTTCCACCGCTGCACCCCCGGCGCCCCGCTGGCCGCCGACCCGGTGGCGCTGGAAAAACTGGCGCTGACCCCGTACGGCCTGCGGCTGCTCTACCAGGCGCTGGTACCATGGACTGGCGTTTACGCCGCGCCCAAGATAGTGCAGGGGCTATGCCTGGCCGTCGCCGGCTGGGCGGGCTGGGCGCTGGGCAGGTCCAGGCGGGGCGGCCTGGCCGCGGGCGTACTGCTGGTTTTCCTGGTGCTGAATACCGCTTTTATCGTGAACCGCATGGCCGGCGGCCTGGCCCGCAGTTTCGCCTTCCCGCTGCTGGCGCTGTGGGCGGCGGGCGTCTTCAGCCGGCGCGAGCGGCTGCGCTGGGCCGCGGTGCTGCTGGCGGCCCTCACTTATCCTTCGGCCCTGGTCCTGCTTCTGGGCTGCGAAGCCCTGACGGCGCTGTGGGAGAACCTGCGCCCCGGGGGCAAGTTGGCGCGGAGGGCCCTGCTGCGTGCCGTCTTCCTGGCCGGCGCCAGCCTGCTCCTTATGCTGCCCTACGCGGCCGATACCAAGCACCTGGGGCGTCCGTTCACCATGCGGGACGCGGTGAACGAACCCGCTTTTCACGCCAAAGGGAGGCTGCCCGAGCTGCCCTTCCCCGGCTTAGACGACTTGCGGAAAAAACTGGCCCCTTATCCCGGCTACGCGCTGGCGCCGGCCGGGCTGGGGGCGCTGGCTGTGCTGGCGCTGCTGGCGCGCTGTGTGCTGCCCGCGGCCGCCATGGCTTTCCTGGCCGCTTCGGCCGGCTTGTACGGGCTGTCCCGCCTGCTGGCTTTCCGGCTGTTCCTGCCGGAACGTTTCGTGGAATACGCCGGGCCCATGCTCTGCCTGATGCTGGCGCTGGCGCTGCTGCGCCTGGTGGCGGCGCGCACCAGGGGGCCGGGACGGTATGCCCTGCGCAACTTCGCCGTCTGCGTTTTTATGGCGGGGTCGTTGCTGCTTTTTCCTAAGAATGTGCGGACGGAGAACGGCATGACCATAGAAGGACGCACTCACGCCCGGCTGTACGCCTTCCTGCGCACCCTGCCCGCGGATATCAGCATAGCCTGCCACCCGGACGACGGCAGCGATATCCCGTTCTGGGCCGGCAGGTCCACGCTGGTCAACAGGGAGAACCTGTTGCCGTTCGCGGTGGAATTCTGGGAGTTCCAGAAAGGCCGGGCGCGCGCCGCTTTAGCCGCGCTGTACGCAGTACGCAGGGAGGACGCGCTGGCTTTTACCGGGAAATACGGGGTGACGCATTTTCTGCTCAATGAAGGGCGCTACGGCGCCGACTTTAAGGCCGCCTCTTCGATGTTCGAGCCTTTCGGGAGTTATGCCGCGGAGTTGACGGCGCCCCTCAAAAGGGAAGACCTGGTATTGGCTGCCGTGCCGCCGCAGGCCGTGGTGTTGCGCGAGCCGCCTTTCCTGCTGGTGGACGTTAAGCTGCTGCGGGAGGCTTGGGGGCAAAGCCGGGCGGGCGGGCAGCGGCAGCCTTTGCCGCGCGGCGCTGCCGGCCGGAAATAGCCGCCGGACCTCCCGGAATTCCGGCCTGGAAATATCAAAGTATAAAAAACGGGCAAACAGGGCCATTTTCTTTTCATTTGAAATGAAAATATTTTCAAATGAAAATATTCCCGCTGTTTTGTGGAGAATGCAAAGGATTTTATAATGTATTCACCTATGAGGCCCCCGGATCGGGCTGATTTTAGGCGGCTGGCATAAAAATTGCTCTGTCTTGGTTGTGCGAGCGCAGTACGGTCAAGACCGGCGGGTGAAGAAGAAGGACTTGTCCGGCCGGTTTGAAATAAACTAGACTAATAAAAAGGCGGCAAAGTAAATGAAAAAAGAATTTCTGATAAGATCGATCAACCTGGGCGCGGCGGAAGCCCTTACCCTGGAAAAGGCCGAAGACAGGATGGAATTCGAGGCCCTGGTATTCCTCGATCCCGCCGCCGTCTGCAAAGCCTGCAGCGAGAACTGGGACGTCTGCCCTAAATATGTAGCTTGTCCGAAGGACGTGCCCACCGTACCGGACCCCACCCCGGTGCCCTGCCCTTCGATGAAATAAACGGTCGGATCCCGGAGCCCCGGAGCTTGAACGCTCCGGGGTTCTATTTTGCGGCTGTGCGAGGTTAAAGTGAAACAGGAAAACTACCGTGCCAGCCGCTATCTTAATATAGTCGACCTCGGCGACGGGGCGAACAGCCTGCTGTTCAACGGCATAAACGGCTGCCTGGACGAGATCCCCAATGAGCTGGCCGGGATACTGGCCTGCGCGGACGCGGAGCGCCTTAACTTTTTGTCGCCTGGCAACTTGGAATTCCTCTACAAAAGGGGCCATATAACCAGGCTGTCCCCGGAGCAGGAACTGGCGCGCTTCACGGAACTGGCGCGGGCCATACACGCGAAAAGATGCGCCGGCGCTCTCAACGGCGGCCTGATGCTGCTGCTCAGCTACAATTGCAACCTCGCCTGCCCTTACTGCTACCAGCAGCAGCACCGGCCCGGCAAGTCGAAAGCCATAATGACGCCGGAGATGGTTGACCTGCTGCTGGCCCGCCGCATCAACGAGATCCTGCCGGGAGTAAAGAAGAGCGGCATCTGTTTCTACGGCGGCGAGCCCTTCCTGCCGGCGCATGAGCCGGCCATCAGGCGGGCGCTGGAGCACGCCAAAAAAGCGGGCATAGGCTGCGATTCCGTCAGCAATACCACCACGCTGCACGCGATGCTGGACATTTTCGGCGAGGGGCCGGGCAAGGTCAATTCGCTGCAGGTCTCCCTGGACGGTTTCAGGGACGAGCATGACCGCTCCCGGGTGCCGGCTTCGGGCGCGCCCACTTTCGACAGGATAATCGCCAACATGAAGGAGCTGCTGGCGCGCGGCACCGCGCTGTCCATAAGGCTGAACCTGGACAGGAAGAAGCTGGCCACTACGCCGAGGCTGCTGGAGTTCCTGAAGGCGGAAGGCATAGCCGGCCACAAGAAGGCCAGGATCTACGCCGTGCCCATACACGACAACTTGTGCAAGATAGACGATTCCGATTTCACGGATATCAAAGCGCTGTCGAAAAAAGTGCTGGACCTGGGCATAGACCTGGAGCACCCGGTGAGCATGCGCGGCAATGAAATGCAGTACCTGATGAGCCTGCAGCAGGGCACGGGCCTGACCCGCACCACCTACTGCATGCAGACCCTGCAGAACACCCTGGTGGCGGACCCCTTCGGCGACCTTTACGCCTGTTTCGAGGAAGCCGGCTATGGCCAGTGGCGCATCGGCCATGCCGGCGAGGACGGCGTGGAATTCTTCCCGCAGCGCGAAGTTTACAAGAACCGGCACATAGCCAATATGCCCGACTGCCTGGCCTGCTCCATAGCGCTGGCCTGCGGGGGGGAATGCGGCGCCATGTGCCGGGCCAAGACCGGGGACCTGTACAAGCCCAGCTGCCGGCATACCAAAGAAATAACGCTGGCCGGCATAGCCCACGCCTATAATAAGTTCAAAGCGGCCGGCAAGCCCGCCGCCGCCAATGCCGGGGCGGTGCCCGCCGGTTCGCACGACTAGGCCGCCGCCCAGAATGAACGGGATCATTTACGAAAACCACTTCAAGGGCGAGTACGCCGTGGAGAACGGCGACGCCTCCCTGCTTATAACCTCCACGTCCTGCTACCGGGTGAAGGAAGAAATTCTCGGCCTGGTGGAGCATTTGCCGGCGGAGGGGGGGCGGGAGTTTTTCGTCGCGGCGCTGGAGCAGCTGGGTATAGAGAAATGCGCGTCTATTTTCGACAGGCTGCTGGAGCTGGGCGTGCTGCGGCGCAAGCAGGGCAGGACCCTGCGCGGCTTTGTGCGCGGTTTGCTGCTGCCTAATTTCAGGCTGATCCCCGCCGCCCTGCAGCAGAAGTTCTTTGAGTTCCTGCGCCTGGCGCCTTCGCCCGGCTGGCCGGACCGGAATTTCGGAAAGGTGACGCTGTTGGCCGCGGCGGGCGTGCTGATCGGCCTCGCCGGTTCCTATACCGGGATCTACCCGCAACTGGCTAAGCTCTCGTCGGGCGAGCCGGCTACTTTACAGCTGCTGGCCCTGGTGCTGCTGGGCAGCGTTGTCCATGAACTGGGCCATTCTTACGCCGCCGCGGCGGCCGGCATAGGCTTCAGGCCCATAGGCTTTTCCGTCTATCTTTTCATGCCCGTGTTCTACGCCAATGTCTCCGGCATGGAACGGCTTACGCTGCGTGAGAAGGCGGCCATCGACATGGGCGGTTTTTTCGCGCAGTCGGCCTACCTGCTGTCGCTGCTGGCCCTGTGGGTTTTCACCCGCAGCCTGCTTTTCCTGGCGGCGGTGAAGTGGATGTCGCTGATCATGGTCTTCAACATGAACCCTTTCCTAAGAACGGACTGCTACTGGCTGTATAAGGATTTCCGAAAAAATTTCCCTGATAACAGGGCGGCGGACTGGTTCCACCGCCTGTACCTGGCGGCTTTTTTCTGTTTTTCGCTGTACCTGTTCCGCTATCTCTACTACCAGGCCGGCTATGTGTGGAGCCTGCTCGCCGCGGCCTGGGCCCGGCCGGCCCTGCTGTTCAGCCAGGGCTATAAGATAATTCTGGGCGCCTACGTGATAATGATGTTCTTTATGGGCGGCGTGCGCCGCCTGCAGGAAACCAGGCAGGAATGGCTGGAGCTGAAGCGGAGGCAGGTTTAGGGACGTTGATGAGTTAATGACTATTCCCGCTTAGTTCAGAGGCGTATCGTTCATAATTAGTCATTTAATCATCAGCGTCCCTCAACTCCGCAGCCCTGCTGCCGGTTGTACTGCACTTCAAGATTTGTATAATATTTTTAATACATTCCAAGGAGACCTTACAAAATGGCTTCAACCAAACGGATCCCCCTTATCGCCGGCAACTGGAAAATGCATCTTACCGCGAAGGAGGCCGCCGACCTGGCCGCCGCCATGAAGAAGGGCCTCGATCCCGACCTTAAGCATGAAGTGCTGCTCGCTCCCGGTTTCACCTGCCTGCACGCGGTAAAGGCCGCGCTGGCCGGCTCTAAAATATTCCTCTCTTCGCAGGACGTGGCCTGGGAAGAAAAAGGCGCCTTCACCGGCGCGGTGTCCCCGTCGCAGATCATAGACGCCGGCTGCACGCACGCCATCATCGGCCACAGCGAGCGCCGCAAGATCTTCCTGGAGACGGACGAAGTCATCAACAGGAAAGTGAAGGCCGCCATAAAGGCCGGTCTCGTGCCCGTGCTGTGCATAGGCGAAACCCTCGAGGAGCGCGAGAGCCAGAGAACTTACCGCGTGCTGGAAACCCAGCTGGTCGGCGCTTTCGCCGGCATCACCGCCGCCGAGGCCGCCAAAGTCGTCATCGCCTACGAGCCCGTGTGGGCCATCGGCACCGGCAAGACAGCCACCCCCGCCCAGGCGCAGGACGCCCATGTTTTCGTGCGCAAGCAGATGGAACGAATTTACGGCAAACCCTACGCGGAAGCCGTGCGCGTGCTGTACGGCGGCAGCGTGAAGGCCGACAACGTCGACGAACTGATGGCGCAGCCCGACATCGACGGCGCGCTGGTGGGCGGGGAAAGCCTCAAGGCCGACAAGTTCCTTCGCGTGATCCATTTTCAGGCGGTACTCGC
>DAOPZW010000122.1:0-9382 GCA_035353595.1 Elusimicrobiales bacterium
CCGAAGGCAGGAAGACCGGCGTTGATCTGAATTTGAAACCGGGTCCTTTCCTGAGATCCCTGACCCCGTAGCCTATCGCAAAAACCACTCTGCGGCAGAATTCACTGTCCCCGGGACCCTTGCTGTAGGACAACCGGCCAGTCTTGTCCTCGCAGAACAAATTGCCGAAGAACAGATGCTCCACCGGGCCTTCGCGCAGTAAAGCGGGGTCCCAGGCGTGCATAGGCAGGCCCGCATAGCCTGAAGGGAGTTCCGCGGTCTTTTCAATTCTGTCGCCCCCGCAGCCAAGCATAACGGAAATACAACCCAGAACAATTAAAATGCGCGCTTGCATATACATATTATACGTTACATTAAGCGTAGCGGTTTCGCCGCACTGCGCATATAGGGCTTGGAGGTAATAAGATGGGAAAGCGGGTTGGCGTCCGCATGTGCGGGGCTTTTTTTGAGAGGGCCGGGATGATTATCTGAAGAGCCGGTCAAGGGAGGCCGGGGACATTGGGTGTATGTCCATATCGGTTTTATTGCGCGATATGAGCTGGACTTCCGCTGTATCCAGGGCCAGCGCTAAATCTTGAGCGTCGGTCCAGTTCATCTCAAGAAGAAGGAGGTTCTGTCCCGGATGGAACGCGGAGGCCCTGTTGGCGAGCACCCGCAAATTCTGGAGCAGCGTTACTGTTAGCATTTTCGCTTTAAACTGGCCGGGCTTCTTTATGTTCACAGTCGCCAAGACATCCACCCTGTCCCCCGCCCGGACAAACATCGTCTTGGCGGTGGCGAGCGAAAAACTTAGCGCGTTATATCCGCCGCCCCGCATACGGGTCTGTACTGCGGCAAGGATCTCGGTCTTCCCGGCGTTACTTAAGTCGGCGGCGGGCCGGGCTTCTTCAATTGCGGCTTCCCCATGGTCCTCCAGGTAGTAATAAGCTTTGGCAGGTATCCCTTTTAATATCGTTTCCCAAGAGGATATCGGGTGCGCAGGGAGTGTTTGATCGCCTTTCTTGCGCAATGAAAGATGGACGTTCCCCAAGTACCTGACCAGTTCCAGATACTGGGCTTCATCGGGATTGAGCGCGAACCGGACGACGCTTTTTCCCTTATTTGATTCCGATGGCTGTACGGCGATGACGCTCACATTGCTTAGGATCGTGGCCGCGCATTTCCCCCATTTTTCGGCGGTAGTACTGTCAGTCACGGTAAATATGACATCCACTCTGTCATCCGCAGAAATATAGGATACCTTGTCGCTGTCGAATTCAACGCTTATTCCCCTGTAGCCCGGGTACGGCATGGCGTACGTTTTTTGGGGTCCAAAGAGCCTTGTCAGGCGGAACCGGCCGGATACGCGCGCGGCGAGGTTTTTTGCGGCGGAAAATATCCCGGTCCTGCTCTTTTGTCGCGCCGGTACGTCCATAGCCGGAACGCCCTCAACACTGTCTCTGTCAGATCCTGAAGATGTCAGGCGTTCCCCGCATGATGCGGGCTGTATTGGAGACATTACCGCGAGAAATATTAAAAAATACATCGAAGTGAATTTCATTGTATACCTCAAGTATCAAGACTTGCCCCTACCCCAGTATTTAGCTCAAGGGCACCGGCCCCGGAACTTATCACTACCACGTCCGTGCCGCCCATTTTGAAAATCAACTCCTTGAGCGGCCCCATGGCCACGGGCTGGGCTACATCAAGGCGCGTTATGTGTACCTTCCCGGGGAATTCCCGCTGGAGTTCCTGCAGGAGTTCCAGCCTTCTTCCCGCTATGCCTACGGTGTAGCCGCCGCCGGCCATCAGCCTGGCCAGCTCCCTTCCTATGCCCGATGTGGCCCCGATAATTATCGCCTTATTCACAATATGGTTATCTGGGGCCGGGTCCGCCGGGGCCGGGAGGCGGCATGCGGCCCGCAAAGCCTTTATGAGGCGGTTTCATCATCTTTTCAAGTTTTTCTATTTTCGTTATCTGTTCCGGGGTCAGGATTCCGTCAATTTCGGTTTTAACGCGCCGGCGCAGGGCTTCCATTTGCGGCTCGGTGGATTTCATTACCTTGTCCATTTCAGGCCTGTATTTCTCAAAGATGGCGGAGATCTTTTCATTTTGAGCTTCATCCAGTCCCAGTTCGCGGGTGAACATTTCCATGGGGGCGCCATGGCGCCCGCCGCCGGGTCCGCCGCCGAAAGGCGGCCTGCCGGGGATATGGTGGATCGTATATAGGTTTGCGAATACAGCGCCCAGCAGAAAGCCCGCTGCGGCGGCAAGTGAGACCTGGTTCCATTTAATGTTCATTTTTCTTCTCCACAATCAAAGACCGCCGCCAGCAGTTCCTCGTCGTCGCTGGTTCCCCGCCCGAACAGCAGCGAGGACAATTTATGGGTCTCGGACTGCGCCGCCAGCGCGCTGGCAAGGGCGCGCGTGCTGGATGGGAACAGCCCTGTTTCTATGCCGAGCACGAATAGTGCGCACGAAGCCATAACCAGCGCGGGGACCTTCCACCAGCCGAGCCAGGGCCGGCGCCTGAGTTCCGTATCCGCAGCCAGAGGAAGCGCGGCAAGAACAGCGGCGGAGATATCTCTGGAAGTCGTTTCAGACGGCGGAGCGAGCAGGCGGTCCAGGGCGCGCAGTTCCGCCAGTTTCCCGGCACAGTACTTACAGTTGCTGAGATGTTCCTTTAATAATAACAGTTCCCGGGGCGGTAATTCCCCGTCATGATAGGCTTCTATATCGTATCGGCAGGCCATATCAGTCTCCTTGCATATGTGACATCGTTCCGGGTAAAAAGTGTTTCAGGTCCCGGCGCAGTATCAGTCTTGCGCGTCTTAGCCGCGCGCGCACGGACTCCAGCGTTACTCCCAGGGCCGTGGAGATCTCGTTGTAATCCCTGCCTTGCAGGCGCATTGCGATCACCGCCCGGTAGCCGGCCGGCAGGCGGGCCAGCGCCGCCGGGAGTGCTTCAAGTTCAGGTTTAACAGGGTCTGGCTGCGCATCCAGGCGGCCGGCGGCTTTTTCCCGGGCGGAATAGGAAAGGTCTTCAAGACTGTCCGTCTTGCGCCGCGCATGACTCTTTTTAAGGTTGCAGCAGTGGTTGAAGGCTAAGCGGTACAGCCAGGTTGAAAAGGACGATTCCGCGCGGAAACTCTCCAGGGATTTCAAAGCTTTGAGGAACACTTCCTGGGCGGCATCTTCGGCGCCTTCTCCGTGCGGCAGCATGGAGTGGCAGAAACCGATTATCCCGCGCTGGTGGCGGCGTATAAGCTCCGCGAACATTTCCGTGTCGCCTTCCAGCGCGCCACGCAGGGCTTCTGAGTCTTTATCCTGCCGTGAAAGCGTCATTTTCGATAGCGGTGTTTTATTGACCATTCCCGGTGAATCAAGCCCTATTATAACAAACGCGTCCCCCGCTGTTTTATTGCAGGTCCGCCGTCTCCGCGGCGCGGGCCGACACTTTTTGCGGACGGGGTGGTCAGTATGTATAGCCGGAGGGAAGATTTTTCGGCGTTGCTATTATAATCTGGAGGTTCTTATGAAAAAGTACTATGCCGGTCCGGGCGCGGGCCTGTCCTCGACGGTTCTGCTCCTGGCCGTTGCGGTGTTGCTTCTGCCGGTGCCGGCCGCCGCCGGCTTGTTCGGCACTACCGAAGTAAAGTCGGTCTGGAACGAATCCGAGATCAAGATCGATGGTTCGGCCACCGAGTGGGCCGATGCCGACCCCATCGAGAAGGGCGGCCTTGGGGTAGTGGCCGCTAACGATGGGTCAAACCTGTACCTGTACGTGACGGCGCTGGGCCGCGAAGCGGAAGGACAGCTGTCCGGGCGCTATAAGCAGACCTTCACGCTCTGGCTTGATGGAAAAGGCGGCAAGAAAAAAGCATACGGCATCAAACTGACGCCGCAGATGCCGGAGATGAAGAGACCTGTGGGAGAGAGGCCTTCCGCTCCGCCCTCGGATTCTTCTTCGCAAAGCCGCGGGGAACGGAAAATGTCCGAGGCCCGTGTTTCCTCATATACCGCCGTTATTGTGGATGCCGAAGGTGAGACCTTGGCGGCACTTGAGGACGACGCCGTGGAGTTTAAAGCCGGGCTTAATAAAAAGAAGCGCTTGATGTTCGAATTCAAACTGCCGTTGGCCAAACTTTTTGAAAAGACCGGCGAAACGATAGGAGTAGGAGTGGAAACCTCGGAAATTGACGAGAGCGCTATGCCTAAACCTCCCTCAGGCTCCGGCGACAGCGCCTCTTCCGGCGGCCGCGGCAGCGGCATGGGTGGCGGCCGGAGCGGCGGCATGGGCGGTGGTCCCGGCGGCGGCATGGGCGGCGGTCCCGGCGGCGGCATGGGCGGCGGCCCCGGCGGCGGCATGGGCGGCGGCCCCGGCGGCGGCATGGGCGGCGGTCCCGGCGGCGGCTCTGGCGGCGGTCCCGGCGGCCCCTCACAGTCCCTGCCGGACGCTATTAGTTTCTGGCTTAAGGTGAAGCTGGCGGTAAAATAGCAGAAAAAAGTCCGCGGGCGGCGTCGGCTATCCGGCGCCGTCCCGCTGTTTCAGCTCTCTGGAGAAAATGTATGTGCCCGCCGGGCGATGTCAGGCTCAAACTGCTTTGCGGGTTGCTGTTGTCCGGCTTGCTCCGCGCGCCGGGCCATTGCGCGCTTAATTACACGCTGAACGACTGCCTGCGCGCGGCGGCCGCCAATAACACGGACCTGCGCGCGCTGGCCGTAAACCGCGACAGCGCGAAACTGGCGGTGAATTCGGCCTTGTACGACCTGTTCCCGCAGGTCGGCGCCGAACTGGGCTACAGCGATACCTCCGCCCATAATTATAAATCCGATGCCGACACCGGCAGCCAGCTCTACACCGGCAGTCTGCGTGTAACGCAGTCGCTCTATTCCGGCGGCAGAAATAGCGCCGCATATAAGCTAGCGAAGAACAGTTACCGTCTGGCGGATTATTCCTATAAGGACAAGCTGGCGGAACTCGCCATGACCGTGAAGCAGTACTACTTCCAGACGCTGCAAAGCGCCGAGCTGGTGCGCACCGGCCGCGAAGCCGTGGCCCGCAAGGAGCACAACCATTCCCTGATACGCCTGCTTTACCAGGGAGGCAACGAGAAAAACACCAACGTGGACCAGGCCGAATACAACGTTGACAAGGCCAGGCTTGGCCTCCGGCAGACCGAGAAAAGCTATGACCTCTCCCGACTTAAGCTGAAGCAGGTGCTGGGACTGGATTCAGAGGAAGAACTGGAACTGGAGCCGGGGGACGGCATTTACGGGCGCGATTTCCCCATGACCGAGGATGAAGCCGTAAAAAGAGCCCTGGGCGACAGGGTGGAGCTCCGAAAGTCGGAGCTGAATTTCGACAGCAACGAGCGGGAACGCTTCGCCGCCCGCGCCGAGTTCCTGCCTTCGGTGAACCTGTCGGCAGTCTACGACCGGGCCGGCGCCTCTTTCATCCCGGAGCGGAATTCCTTTACCACCGGGATCGCCGTCTCGCTGCCGCTGTCCGGAGGCTTCCCACTTTACACCTCGCTCAAGCGCAACAAGCTGGAGCGCAAGTCGCTGGAACTGACCCGGGAAAACCTGGTCCGGAGCATCTCCTACCAGGTCCGCTCGGCTTATATCACGCTTGAGCTGGACAAAATAAAGGTGGAGCTCGCGCGCAAGAACCTTAAGATCGCGCGTGACCGCTCCACGCTGGCCAACCTTGAATACAGCCAGGGCTCCCTCTCGTTCATAGAATTCGAGGATATAGAGAACAACCTGAGCGGCGCCGAGTCCGGCCTGGTGGAGGCCGTCTATGCCCTGGAGAATGCCAAAGCCGCCTTTGAATATTACATAGGAGTGAGCCCGCTATGAGAAAGAAACTGGTTATACTGGCCGCGCTGCTGCTTTCCGGCACCGGGCTGGGCTGGTATTTCAGAGCGCGCTCCGCCATGGCCTCCGCCACGGAATACAAGCTAGTGCGCGTGACCAGGGGCGACCTGCGCCAGATGGTCACCGTCACCGGCACGCTGGAGCCGCGCATCAAGATCACGCTGACCTCGCCGAAGATCGGGCAGGTGGAGGAACTGTCGGTCAACGAGGGCGAGTACGTTAAAAAAGGGCAGCGCCTGGCCGTGATAAGCAGCGAGGACCGGATAAACCTGCTGGACGCCGCGCGCGGCAACCTGGAACTGGCCCGCCGCTCCGGCGACGCTTCCGAAGTGGAAAAGGCGGAGAAAGAGCTGGCCATAGCGGAAAAAGCCTACCAGCAGGTAACGCTGACCGCCCCGATAGCCGGCCTGGTGACGCTGCGCAACGTGGAGCCCGGCCAGAAAGTTACGGCGAACACCACCATCCTGGAGATCTCCGACAAACTGGTGGTGCGCATCCTGATCGACGAGACCGATATCAGCAAGGTCAGGGAGGGCATGCGCGCCAAAGTTACGCTGGACGCCTACCCCGAGGAGACGCTCTACGGCAAGATCATAAAGATAGCCTATACGGCCACCACCGAATCCAACGTGGCCGCTTACGAGGCGCTGGTGGAGTTGACGTCGCCGACAACGCGGCTGCTGAAGTCCGGCATGACCGCGGACCTGGAAATAGTGATCAAAGAGAAGAAAGGCGTGCTGAAGATCCCCCGGAACGCGGTGAAGGCCGGCGGCGGCCGCAGCTTCGTGCTGATCCCGCAGGGCGGCCAGCGCCCGCCTGAGCGCTGGGCCGTGACCGTGGGCGAGAAGGACGACGACGGCGTGGAGGTGGTCTCCGGCCTGGAAGAAGGCGACGACGTGGCCATAGCCGTGGCAAAGAACGCGAAAAAGACCGACACCGCCAGGAAAGACAAGGAAATGGGGCCCGGCATGGGAGGCATGGACATGGGTGGCGGGCCGCCAATGGGCGGCGGCGGGCCGATGGGCGGCAGGGGAGGAGGGGCAGGCGGCGGAGGCGGACGCAGATGATAACCATCCGGAACCTCCATAAGACCTACCGCATGGGGCAGTACCAGGTGCAAGCCCTGCGCGGCGTGTCGCTGACCATACGGGACGGCGAGTTTATAGCCATTATGGGCCCGTCAGGCAGCGGCAAGTCCACGCTTATGCATATCCTCGGCTGCCTGGACAAGCCGGACTCCGGCGATTACGATTTCGACGGCATGGACGTAGGCGGCATGGACGACAACGGCCTGGCCTGGATCCGCAACCGGCACATCGGGTTCATCTTCCAGAACTTCAGCCTGCTGGCGCGCTGCACGGCGGCCAATAACGTCGAGTTGCCGCTGATCTACGCTAATTCCGCGCGCCGCCGCGAGCGCCCCGGCGAAGTGCTGGCCTCCGTGGGCCTGGGCGACCGCGTGGCGCACCGCTCCAACGAACTTTCCGGCGGCCAGCAGCAGCGCGTGGCCATAGCGCGCGCGCTGGTGAACGACCCGCGGGTGATCTTCGCCGACGAGCCCACGGGCAACCTGGATAACAAGTCCGGCCGCGAGATCATGGACCTGATAAAGGACCTGAACAAGAAAGGCCTTACGATAATCCTGGTGACGCACGACCCCAAGATCTCCGAGTACGCCGACCGCGTGATAACCATAGAGGACGGCCTTATAGTGAGCGACGCCGTAAAAAAAGCCCCGGCCCCGGCGGCCGCCCGGCCGGCCGCGCCGGAGCGCGACGATTCCTTCAATTTCTACGAGGTGGTGGACAGCGTGCGCATAGCCGTGAACGGGCTGCTCGCCAACAAGCTGCGCAGCGTGCTGGCCATGCTCGGCGTCATTATAGGCGTGGGCGCCGTTATAGCGATGATCTCCATAGGCCAGGGCGCCAGGAAGGACATCACCGAACGTATCGAGAGCATGGGCTCGAACCTGCTCACCGTGATGCCGGCCCGCAACCGCGCGCCCGGCTCGCGCGTGGCCGGCGCCATAGGCAGCAGCGCCGGGCTTAAGCTCGAAGACGCCGCGGCCATAAAAGCCGGCGTGCCGTTCACAAAACAAATAGCCCCCACGTGCGAGAGCAGCGCGCAAGTGGTGTACGGCAGCAAGAACACCAACACCCGCATACGCGGCACCTACCCGTCGTTCCTGGAGGTGCGCAATTTTAAACTTAAGGACGGCGCCAACTTCGGCGAGCGCGAGCTGAAAGGCCGCCTGAAGGTGGCGCTGCTGGGCAGCAGCGTGGTGTCCGAACTGTTCGAGGACGGCGAGGACCCCGTAGGCAAGTACATCAAGATCAAGAAGCTGCGCTTCAAGGTGATAGGCGTGCTGGAGAGCAAGGGCTCGGGCGGCATGGGCGACGAGGACGACCAGGTGCTGATCCCCCTCGACACGGCGCAGAAGCGCCTGCTGGGTATGGACTACCTGAGCACGCTCTACCTGCAGGTGGCCGACAAAGAGAAAATGACCGAGGCCACCGAGCGCGTTACCGAGCTGCTGCGCCAGCGCCACAAGCTCTTCGCCGAGGCGCAGGAGAACGACTTCCGCATCCGCTCGCAGGCCGAGATCCTGGAGACGGTGAATTCCACCGCGCAGACCATGAGCCTGCTGCTCGGCAGCATCGCTTCGGTGTCGCTGCTGGTGGGCGGCATAGGCATCATGAACATCATGCTGGTGTCGGTGACGGAACGCACGCGCGAGATAGGCGTGCGCAAAGCCGTGGGGGCCCGGTACCGCGATATCCTGGTGCAGTTCCTCGTCGAAGCGGTGGTAGTCTGCGTGATAGGCGGGCTGCTGGGCGTGGCTTTGGGTTTACTGCTGTCCTATGTTATCAACCTGCTGGGGAAATGGACCAGCTCCGTCTCGGCCCTGTCCGTGGCGCTGTCGTTCGGCTTCGCGTTCCTGACCGGCGTGGTCTTCGGGCTGTACCCGGCCATGAACGCCGCCAGGCTCAACCCCATAGACGCGCTGCGTTATGAGTAGGAGGTTTGCGAGGCCCGCGGTGAGGGCGTTTATGAGGAATATTTTAACCATAGCAGCCTTGCTTCTGGCGCCGGCCGCTGCATTCCCGCAGACAGCGTACAGGGTAAATCCCGTTTTTGCCGGTTACGTGGTATCGCGCTCCAGCGCCGCCCCGCGCGTTTCGGCCGCGGCCGCTTCCGGAAGTTCCGCGAAGGGCCGCGGGTTCCGTCCTTCTCCGGTGAACCTGGCTCATACCGCCGGCGCCGACATCAGCTCCGCGCTTGCGCGCAGGTCCGTCCAGGCGGCGGGCGTTACGCCGCGGAACACATATGCCGCCTCCTATGACCTGCGCAATTCCGGGAAACTGACCCCCGTGAAGGACCAGGGGTCGTATGGAAACTGCTGGGCTTACGCTTCCTTCGCTTCGCTGGAGTCCAATCTGCTTACGGCGGAGACCTGGGACTTTTATGAATACCTGATGTCCCTGAAAAGCCAGAATGGCTTCGACTGGGATATCGACGACG